>JBDKHH010000402.1:0-6667 GCA_039797785.1 Bacteroidota bacterium
TTCCGCTTTACGAATATCTGGACGACGCTCATAAATCGTTACTGAATAACCAGCTTTTGATAAATAAACTGCCCACAATGAACCAACCAAGCCGGCTCCAACGATGATTACTTTTTTATTATTTTCCATACTTGCAATTCATAATTTGTTATTCAGGATTCGTCATTCAGGATTTGTGAAATAGACTAAATCCGGTTCCTTGAATTTCGTTCCTTTAAATTCTGATTGTTTTAAATAATGTATAAATCCTCCCAATTGATTGATGAGGCTTTGTGTTTTAGCACTAAGTTTTTCTGCTTCACTTTCTGACAAATACTGGCGATCGAATGCACGATAAACTTGCGATTTCACTTCTGCACAAGATGCTTTACTGATTGTCAAAAATTGAATAAACTCGCGATTTCCAGATCGTTCAAAACCTTCTGCAATATTATCCATGATAGATCCACTTGAACGATTGATTTGGTTCACAAGTGCATGGTCATTTGAAAATGGAGTCTTTGAAATGTGTGTATAAATTTCCTTACACAACTCTCTTGCTTCTTGCCAAACTCCTAAATCTTCAAATTTCTTTATCATTTATCTTGCGTTTTGTGAATACTCCAAATTAAGTTAATCACAATTTTCAAAAATCACCCTGTCTGCCGACAGGCAGGAAATCATGAATCATGAATTATAAATTATAAATCACGAATCCTATTGTATTGCTTTTTCCAATAGTTGCCCGAACCAGTAACAATCCTCGTATGAATTGTATAGAGGTGCAGGGGCGATTCGGATGACATTTGGTTCTCTCCAATCTGCTACCACTCCTTCAGCTGACAAGGCATCAAACAATGCTTTTCCTTGTCCTTTCGCCATGATAGACAATTGGGCTCCGCGTTTTGTTTTGTCGCGCGGCGTTATTAATTCAAATGTGCAACGTTCTTTGTTTTTTTCTGAAATATCGTCAATGACAAATTCCATGAAGGCTGTCATCAAATCGCGTTTTTCTCCGATGCGCTCCATTCCTGCTTCTTCGAAAATATCTAATGAAGCTAAATGCGCTGCCATTCCAAGAATTGGTGCGTTACTCAATTGCCAACCTTCTGCTCCTTTCATTGGATTGAAACCGGGTTGCATTAAGAAACGTGTTTCTTTATCATAACCCCACCAGCCAGCAAAACGTGGTAATTCAGGATTGTAAGCATGACGCTCGTGTACGAACATTCCACTTACTCCACCTGGTGAAGAATTTAAGTATTTGTAACCACACCAAGCAGCGAAATCTACGCCCCAATCGTGCAATTTAAGATTAATGTTTCCAGCGGCATGCGCTAAGTCAAAGCCAACAATTGCTCCAACAGCGTGACCCGCTTTTGTGATTTTTTCCATGTCGAATAATTGTCCCGTGTAATAGTTTACACCACCAATCATTACCAATGCTAATTCGTCTCCTAATTCAGCGATTTTAGCTAAAATATCTTCTTCGCGAATCAATTGTTCTCCTTCGCGTGGTGCTACTTCCACCAAGTGTTCCGCTAGGTCAAGTCCATGAAATTTCACTTGTGATTCCAAGGCATATTGATCACTCGGAAAGGCTTTCGCTTCGCATAAAATCTTCGTTCGTTTACCATTGATTTCTGGGCGATAAAACGACACCATCAATAAATGAAGATTGGTTGTTAACGAATGCGTTACCACCACTTCAACTGGTAATGCGCCAACCACATTCGCTGCTTTTTGCGTTAAATTTTCGTGATAAGCAAACCACGGACGTTTCGCTAAAAAATGTCCTTCAACACCATATTCAGCCCATGCATCTAATTCTTCAAGAATGTATTCTTTGGTTGATTTTGGTTGTAATCCAAGCGAGTTTCCTGTGAAATATCGAACAGTTTTCTCGTGAAATGTTGGGAAATAAAACTTATCGCGGAAGGATTTTAATGGATCTTTTGCGTCCAAACCTTGTGCAAAAGCTAAAGAATTTTCGAAATGGCTCATTATATTTAGATTTCACTTCAAAGATAATGAAAGATTGAAAGGGAAGAGTTTCAGATAAAAAAAGTAATTAACCGATTCAAATGTATAACGCAAAAAAAAAGGCCTTCCAAAGAAGACCTTTTCCAAACGATAATCGTTTATTATTTTTTCATGAATCCTAAGATTGAAGAAATTGCTCCCAATGAAGAACCAATCAAGAATAAGATCAATCCTAAACCGTATGAGAACATTCCACCACCTTCACCCATGTCGCGGAACCATTTCATTGAAATCAACAACAATAATCCAGAGAAAATTAATGTTCCAATTGAAGCTAGGTGTTTTTTGTTCGCCAAGAATGAAAACAATCCCATCAAAACTGCCAATACCAAAATAATAATAGCTACTGTTGAACTTGATTCATCACCTGCAGACCAAAGTGAAGACATTTGTTCAACCATTTCATTTCCTGAAATCATAGGAAACATAGTAGAAACAATTACTAATACCATTGCTCCCAATCCAATCATTGTGTTTTTCTCATACTATTTAAAGTTTTATTAAGTGCTAAAAATAGGGAAGCGAGCGCCAATGACCAAATTTTCACCAATTTTTCTTAATAAGTGAGTTAAAAAAGCCCTATATTTTTACAATTTGATATTAATTACACAAACATCACCCACTTGCTCATGATTTTAGCCAATGGTCAATAAACTACAATTCTCTTTGTAACTTTTTCAGAAGTCTTTTTATTTACTAAAGTTGCGACATAAATTCCCGAAGCGATTTTTTCTTTTGTTAAATGAATATCACTTTTTGGATTTTTAAAATAAAATAACTGCTCTCCAAGAATAGAATGAATCAAAAAATCATAATCATCCACAAGTTCAAAGTTGAAATGGATTGTAGTATATTCACTCATAGGGTTCGGAAATATGGTAAATGGTGTACTCTCCACATCATATAAAATGCTATGAACCCCATTTATATCAATTTCAGTTAAGGTGTTAATTGTTGAATTAGTAGTAATTGGGGCATTATTATCAAAATAAATTAATGCTTCATTTCTAATCTGAGTGCCCGGGGATAAGTTAGGTTTAAGTTGGATTCTATATTGTATAAAACCATGACTATCAATTTCATTAGACGAGCTATCTGGTAACATAATGTTTTGAAATAGGAAACTTACACGACCATTTTCATTAACATTCATTTGAACAGAATCGCTACTTGCAACAAAGCTTAATGTTTGCCAATTCAAGTTTGCATCCAAATAATCTTTTATTTCAATTGTGTATGCTGTATCATTTCCGGTATTTTGAAAACGAATTAAATAATCCAACCAAATTGTTGACATCGGTATTTCACCATTACTATTTATACCAATTGGACTCACTATTTTGTCATTTGGATCATAAGAACATAATACAATTTGGTCTAAGGTATCTGAAAATACTGCAATTTCATTTCCATTAAAATCTTTGACATTAGCACAAAAAACACTTTGAACATTATCTCCAGTACTTTGAGAATCAGGAAATAAAACATCTACATTTATTTGTTTGTGATTAAAATAAATTAAACTATCATAATGCCAATATATGTTATTCCCTACTACTGAGTCGGGCATAATTGACGATGAAACAAACGACAAGCTATCATCTAATTTCAATGACAAAACTCCTGATGGAATTGTTGTTCCTGTATTTTGAACATTTAACCAATAGTTGACATGATTATCACATCTTGGAAAGCCACCGACTAATTGATTCGCTAATTCATTAATAACAACAGTTGGGTAAAGTCCAAAGTCTAAACTGTCCATTGCACTAAATGATGAGTTTATAGTAATATTATATAAAAGTGAGTCCGTAGTAATACTCCAATGAGGTATCACTGAAGGTTGAATTTGGTAATTTCCAAGGGTATCACTAAAAATCATATAATAACTTCCGTTGTTAAAACTGTAAGTGAAATCACTTTGGGGAGTTGATAAAATAGTATACTGTGGGACACCGAAATCTCCAAGGTCAAATAAATCGTTTTGATTCATATCCAAAAAAAGTTTTCCTTTGACTTGTTCCGGATAATATAAATAGTTTTCATACCATGCTATTTCGCCATCAAAAGCCGAAGCGCTTAAGATATCCATATCACCATCCCCGTTGATGTCTGCTGAATAAACGTCACTTGGCACCAATGCTTGATTTGTTATTAATTGTTGATTAAATACGACGTTGTCTATATTTTCATACCAATAAATAAACTCTCCATTTGTAGAAGCAGAAAAAACATCAGAATCACCATCACCATCAGCATCGGCAGCATTTATACCATGTATATTGCAACACACCGCCCCAATTGTTTGTTGAGAATCAAAAAGTCCTCCTCCCAAATTTTTCACCATTGATATTAATCCATACCCCGTTTCTTGAGATGCCAATAAAACATCCATATCACCATCACCTTCTATATCGGTTGCAAATATTTCCACAGCTTGGTCACATGGATAAATTAATGTGAAAGGTCCTGAAAAAGTGCCATTTCCAAAATTCTTGTACCACAAAATCGAAAAATTTGCACCACGAGTCGTAATTATATCCTGGTCTCCATCGTTATCCAAATCTTCAAGAAATACTTCATTATGCAAAGCGCCTAAGCCGGATGAACTAATTGTATGCTGAACCGAAAAGTTTCCATTTATATTTTCATACCAAAGAAGTCCTACAATATTATCTGTACTAATTACATCAATATCTCCATCTCCATCTAAATCACCAACAAATACAGCATCATCTCCACTAACATTCGAATTGATTAGATTTTGTGAACCAAAGGAGCCATTTCCCGTGTTTTCAAACCAGACCAATGCATTTTGTCCAATTGATACAATGTCAAAATCCCCATCAGAATTGAGATCACAAGGTAGAATATGTGTTACCGCAATAACATTATTTGTAATGGAATGTTCAACTTCAAAATTAAGGAATCCATCGTTTTCATACCAAGCAATTTTCTTATTCGACCCAGCAAGGATATCAATATCTCCATCTAGGTCAAAATCTACTGCATTTACAGAATTAGCAAGTCTTGCTTCGTCAGAGGATATTTTAACGTATGAAAAATTACTTCCAGTATTTTCATGCAAACCAACACAATAAAAAGAGGCAGAAACTATATCAATATCTCCATCGCCATTCACATCTGCAGGATGCATTGAAGTAACATTCGCTAAAGAAGTTGCTATAACTAACGGCACTCCAAATCCAGTTACTGTCTTTTCAATCAAAATAATTGTACTATCAATTTCCGAAGAAACCAATACATCGTTATCACCGTCGTTATCTATGTCAGTAGAGGTAATGCTCATTACTCCATTTGGTAAATTCATGATTAATTGTTCAACACCAAAAGAGCCATTTCCGAAATTTTCGAACCATGAGATTTTATTATCCGAAGCAGAACCAGCAAGGATATCAATATCTCCATCCATATCCATATCTTCAAAATATACTGCAGATACTGCATTGAATATATTAGTGATAATTTGCTCCGAAGTGAAGTTATCTCCACCCAAGTTTTCATACCATGCTATTTTTTCATCAATAATTGAAAGTGATAACACATCATTATCAAGATCTCCATCTAAGTCACAAGAATATACTTGTATTGCCTCATCTGAAGAACTGGATAAAACAATTTGAGGACCAAAAGTACCACCTCCTAAATTCTTATACCACGCAATTTTATCATCATTACTTGATGCTGAAATAACATCAAGTAATCCATCATTATTCAAATCTTTTGCTGTAACATATCTTGCATAAGCCGCTTGATTCGTAATTACTTGACGATTACCAAAATTACCACCACCTAAATTTTTAAACCATGAAACTTTGTCGTCACCTAGTGAAGTGCATAAAACATCTTGTAAACCATCATTGTCCAAATCACCGGTTGTGACACATGATGCTTGCATGGTCGATATACTTATAACTCTTTGATATGCAAAGTCATTATTCCCTAAGTTCTCATACCAAGCAATTTTATGATCATCATCTGAAGCAGAAAGAACATCCAAATCTCCATCATTATCCAAATCTGAAGTGCATACAGATTTAATGTTTATTGTTTCATTAGTCACAACAATGTTCTGAGGACCAAACTGCGCATTTGAAAAAATTGAAGTAAACAAACTTACAAACAACAAAAATTTGGTATTCATCATCGGCTATTAAATTAGTAAAGGTAAACATACCCATAATAATAAATAAAACAAAATGTGACTGGTTACTGACTAAGTAAATAGTTGATTGTGTGGCATAATATAGTAAACTATGACCTGTCTATTTCATATATCATGCAGTTTAAGCACTAACACATGTTTTTTTGATTTGATAGATTCTTATTGCAAGAACGAATGATTCAACTTCATTCCTAGACACTATTTTAATGACTGACAATGTGAATAGATTAATTGAATTAAGATGGCAATAAAAAATAAACACCAGAAAATTTATAACTTTATGCTAAGACTTAGTCCCATCTAAGTTCGTTTTCTTCTACAATTTTATTCCAATCACACAAACGTCATCCACTTGCTCATAGTTTCCTTTCCACGCATCAAAGAAATCACCCATCGTTTGCAATTGATGTTCCATCGGTTCTTGTGCCAATGAAAGAATCAATTCCTTGAATCCCGATT
>JBDKHH010000403.1:0-10238 GCA_039797785.1 Bacteroidota bacterium
GTTGTTTTTTCAATTCCTTCCAATCCTGGAGATGAATTCACTTCCAATACCAATGGTCCGCGCTCAGACTGCAGCATGTCTACACCTGCAACACCTAATCCAACCGCTTTTGCAGCTAAGATTGCAGTATATTTTTCTTCCACTGAAAGTTCGATAATACGTGATGAACCACCTCGGTGCAAATTCGATCTAAACTCACCAGGTTTTCCTTGGCGCTTCATCGCTCCAACAACTTCTCCATCAACAACAAAGGCACGAATATCAGCACCTTTCGCTTCACGCACAAATTCTTGTACGATTACACGCGCTTTCAATCCGTTGAAGGCTTCCAATACCGATTGCGCGGCATTTTGATTTTCAGCTAACACAACGCCTAAACCTTGTGTTCCTTCCAATAATTTCAAAACGACAGGAGCTCCACCAGCGGATTCTACAACATGCTCAACGTTTTTTGAATAATTCGTGAAAACCGTTTTCGGTAAACCAATTCCTTCTTTCGAAAGCACTTGTAAACATCTCAACTTATCACGTGAATGCACAATTCCTCGTGAACTAACAGCTGAAAAAACGTTCATCATTTCAAATTGACGAACCACGGCCGTTCCATAAAAGGTAACCGAAGCACCAATTCTAGGAATCACGGCATCGAATCCCGTCAAATAACTATCACCATAATAAATTGAAGGACCTCCTTGTTCAATTTCAATATTGCATTTCAAGTGATCAATTACGTGCGCTTCATGTCCGCGTTCAATAGCTGCCTCCACCAAGCGGCGAGTAGAATATAAATTCGCATTGCGCGATAGAATTCCAATTTTCATATTATTCTTTATTATTTTTAGACACGTTCACTAAGGAAGTATCAATGAGAAATCGTTTATTGAGCAGTTTTCTTCCCAAAAGAATCGGATAGCGCATTCCTTTGCGTTCGGTTAAGGAAAATTCAGTTTTTATTTTTCGCCCTAGAAGTTCAATTGTACATTTAATAAAGTAGCGCAATTGTTCGTGACCATTGGAACTTTTCACCTTTTTAATACGGTATTCCTGAAAATAGTGTTTTTCATTATCGAAAGCCGAGTGATTCTCATCCAAAAATACCACTTCCAACAATGTTGCACCTTCCAATTCCACTTCCTTGCATGAACTCACGTGAATACTTGAAGTGTAGGCGCCTGAATCGACTTTTACATCCACATGGTTTAAACCAAACTGGGGCAAATTTGCTATTTCACGGCGTCCAATGATTGTTTTCTCTCCTACTTTCGGCTTCATACTGAAATTTGAATGAGTAAATCTATTAAATTTGCACAATAGAAGATAAGATTCTGCCTATTTTTGTGGCAGGTTTAAAATTTTCTAAAATATTTCTGCAATTATTCGATTGTTTTAGAAATAATTTGTAATATTGCACCCCCGTTTACGCGGAAGAACACAGATAAAAAAGAGTCATGGATATTATTAGAGAAATTCAGAGCGAACTTGTTGAGGTAAAACAATTCCCTCAGTTTGGAGCAGGAGATACAATTACAGTTTCTTACAAAATTAAAGAAGGTAACAAAGAGCGTATTCAGCAATACCAAGGAGTTGTATTACAACGTCGTGGTTCTGGAACAACTGAAACGTTTACAGTTCGTAAAATGTCAGGAAATATTGGTGTTGAGCGTATCTTCCCAATTTCTTCTCCATTCTTAGACGAAATTGTTGTGAACAAAAAAGGACGTGTACGTCGTGCTCGTATTTTCTACTTCCGTGGTTTGACTGGTAAAGCAGCTCGTATCAAAGAAAAAAGAAGATTCACAAACTAAGATATTCGAATTATTCGATACTAGGCTTTCTCTAACGAGGAGGCCTTTTTTTATTTAAGACAATGGCGAAGAGAAAAAAAGCAACAGTAAAGACGAAACGAACGAAGAAATCGGGAAAGCAATCGAAATTGGTTGTTATCAGTCTTTTGTTGATTGGATTGATCTTGGCCCTACTCTATTATTACTTGCAGGATGAAGATTCACTGAAACGTAAAACAGTCATCGAATCGATTCCCGCTGGATTCCCTTCTTTTGGAATTGATATCTCTCACCACCAAGGCGAAATTGATTGGGAACAATTAATGGTTACGGAACATTACGACACGATTATTCAATTTGTTTACTGCAAAGCAACAGAAGGTTCTGATCATATTGATACGCAATGGGAACGCAACCGAACTGTATTGAGTAAACTTGGAATTCCCCATGGTGCATATCATTTTTTCAATCCCAAATCAGAACCACGCCCGCAAGCGCAACATTTCCTGAAGTATTGGAAGAAAGAAGACATGGATTTACCTCCTGTTTTGGATGTTGAAACGGAAGGTTTTTCGGATGCTGATTTAATTGCCAAAATGAAAATATGGATGACGGTTGTCGAAAATGAAACCGGCATGCGTCCAATCATTTATTGCTCCTTAAATTACTTTGAAACGAAATTCATCAATGACTTCAAAGATTATAAATTCTGGATTGCAGCCTACAGTCGAAAACCAGCATTCATCGATGACAGTCGCATCCTACATTGGCAATATTCCGAAACTGGAGAATTACCTGGAATCGACGAAAAAGTAGATTTTAATGTTTCAAAAATCTCTTATAAGTAAGAACATTTGAAAAGCCAAGCAACGTTTAATTCGCTTTGACGTTTAAAGAATGTGAATCGCTACTTAATTTTATTCGTATTTTTTTTCCTTTCTATTGGTAGTTGGAGTCAAGTTGACCAATCTGCAAATTCAAATCCAGAAACAGATTTTCAGGATACAATTCGCTTGTATTTAATCCCACCTCCTCAGATTGACACACGCGTTTATATTCAGCCTATTCCTGACCCTCCAATCACTTATCCACCACCTTACCCTTACGATTACCCTCCTTATATTTGGCAATTTCCTATTTTACCTACAACTGTTTATTATATTGTTCAACCTACCTGCGGGGAAACACGCCATCCAAATGGAAAACTTTCAAGTCGAATTGCCTGTAAAAATGGCATTCAACATGGGAAATCAGAATATTTTAATGAGCAAGGTATAAAAACTCAAGAATATTATTACCTCCAAGGAAAAACCATTTCTAACAAATCATATAATTCGAAAGGTAAATTGCTTTCATGGGTAAACTACGATGGAAAAGGAGAATTACATGGTATAAATTGGTCGTTCGATGAACAAGAAGAGAAAAAAATTATTACCCATTATTTGCATGGAATCGAACATGGAACACGTCAAGAATTCCTGAATGGTAAGTTGAATTTACAAGAAGAATACGATCATGGAACCGTCACTGATAGAAAATACTATTTCGAAAACAATCGCTTATATGAGCACATTGTGTACTACAATGAATCGATATTGGAGCATACAACATTTTATGAACAAGGTGGAATAAACACTTATGCTTTAAGTGATTCAAGCGGAAATCGTATCGTTGATTACACCAAAAATGAACGTGGAATTATCAACTCCGAGCGTCATTACAAAAACAATTCACCCGTAGGAACAACACTTGAATCTTTCGACGACTTGACTGGGTATAAATTAACTGCAGATTACCAAAACGGCCTTATACAAGCTTCTTATGAGTACAACAAATCAATTCTAGTTCGAAAGAAGCATTTTACAAATGGGCAATTTGATTCCTTGATTAGTTTCTATTCAAATGGCGACACTTCAGAATTACTGCTTACTGGCTCGAAATACCATCAACTCAAATGGAATTTGGAGCGCAAGAAAACCGACGATTATTGGTATTACCACGAGATTTTCTTTGGCAAGGGTCATTTTACAAAACAAGATACAACCTATGTATTCGAAGCATCGAATGATCCAAATTCGTATAATCAAGATCCAATTAAGCTTTGGGTGATTTACAAAAACGACACGTTGCGCTTGGATTACATTCATAACAACAAAAACATTCCTAATCATTCCGGTCCATTTGTTTTGCACCGTAATCATTTTGCGTATGATTCTCTTTCGAATTCCTTTGTTCGTAACGGTCAATGGTCGTACTTTGAAGGAAATGTAATAACGGAAGTAATCACGTATAAAAACGGAATTTTAGACGGCGGTTATATTCTGTACAATGAATCAAATCCACCAACTCCGATCATTACTGGTCATTATTCAAATGGCCAAAAAGATGGTTTGTGGATTTATAAAAACGGTCAAACCGAACTAATTAATTATTCAAATGGTGTTTTAAATGGCTTGTATCGCTTGACGGATAGTCAAAATATTGTGCTCGAAAACGGGACGTATCAGCAAGGTCAGCTAATCGGTGAATACACTTGGTATCATAGTAACTCTAACAAGCAGTGCGTCGCTATATTTTCCTTCGGGCAAGAAATTGGTCATGAAAAGGTATATGATTCCAACGGTCGCCTATACAGAGAAGGAGCTATTAAACGTAATTTAAATTCAACAGATGCAAAACAATTCCAAGCAATTGGAAAATGGTATTACTACACCTATAAACCAAACGGAAAGGCGAAACGTAAAACTGTTAAAATGAATTAATTCTTCAAATTGTCAAATCTTTGAATTTTCGAATTATTTCATCATAACTTCTCAATTACGAAATCTGTACGACGATTGATTGCTCTATTCTCTTCTGAATCGTTATCAACTTTTGGCATTGTTTCACCGTAACCTTTTGCTGATAAACGTTTTGGATCAATACCCAAAGAAACCAGATAATCTTTCACGCCTTTCGCACGATTTTCAGATAAGGTCATGTTTTTACCGTCATCACCTACATCATCCGTATGTCCTTGAATTGACACAGAAATTGTTGGGTTTTCTTTTAAGAAACGAGCAAAACCTTTCAAAATGAATTTCGATTTGTCATTCAACGCATACGAACTTGTAGCATATAAAATATCATTAATTGTATACGCTTCACCAACTTTTAGTTCCTTAACTGTCAAATCATTGTTGCGAATAGAAACTTCTTCTGGTTTAATTTCTTCTTTCGTAATTAACTTAGAATCAAATGCGTGACCTTCTTTTTTCACAGTCACCATCACGTCTTGTTTCGTGTCTGTTTTAACAACAGCAGCATATTTACCATCGTCACCGTTTACTTTCACTTGTGTCACTTCATCCGAACCAGCATAGGCGATTTCAATTGTAGCATCTTTCACTGGCTCACCATTTTCATCTGTCAATTCACCTTTTAAAATTGCCACCGATTTTGGTCGTGCCTCTTCGTACAATTCGAATGAGTAAATATTCCAGTTTCCACCAACTCGCGATGAATAGTACGCCAAATGTCCATCAGTCGAAACGAATAATCCAAGTTCATCTTCTTTCGAATTAATTGGATAACCAATGTTTTTTGGTTCAGACCACTTTCCATTTTCTTCACGGATATAGAAAATGTCTAATCCTCCAACGCCTTTACGTTTATCAGTACATGTTGAAACGAAGTACAATGTTTCACTATCTTGGTGTAAGAATGGACTTTTATCTTTTCCGTCTGTGTTTATTTCATCGAATGGTCTCACTTCTCCCCACGTTCCGTCTGCTTGACGTTTTGCAATATAAATATCATTGTCACGTGAAGTTGGACGAGCAACAGTATAGAACAAAGTATTTCCATCCGCAGAAAGAGAAGGTTGCGCTTCCCAACCATCTGGGGTATTGATTTTCGATCCCATATTTTTTAATGGAGACCATTTGAAATCGTTTCCACCTTCGCCAGAACGCTCGTAGGTAGTTGTGTACAAATCGCAATTTTGGTAATCTTTACCATAAATTTGCTCTGTTTTACATGCACAAATGATCATTTCTTTGTTGTCGACAGAAAGTGTCGCTGAACCATAATTCGTAAATGTTCCATCATTGAATGGCGCTTTTAACGGATCACCCATGTTGAATAAATCCATTACACTTGCACGTTGCGAAAAGGTAAATTCTTCGACAACTCGGGACATTAAATCACCCAAATTCGCACGATCCACTTTTCTCGTATAAAAAATCAGCTCATTATCAGGAGAGATCATTGGGAAATATTCGTCTTTGGCAGAACTCACATTTTTCACCATTGTTGGATCAAACGGAACAGATGTTGACAGAATTTCTTGTTCAGCTTCTAAACCGCCCAAAACCTCATTCACATCTTTCAGTTTTTTTGTATAATCTTCAGGAAAACGGGAATTATCAGAATTTTTGAACGCCTTAAATTCCTTGAACCATTTAATTGCCGTTTCTTGATCTTGTTGTGTATAATTGATCACACCTAGATAGTAAGAACAATTCGCATGATAATCCGAACAATTTTCTAAAGCCTTTTGAAACATTTCCTCAGCTTTCGCGAAACTCTTATCACCCATCGCAGGATTTGGTTGTTTGTCGTAGTAGCTTAAACCAGCTTCGTACGCATACATTCCATATTCATAATACACCATTGCATTGTCAGGTGCTTCTGCAATTGCTGAATTAAAATTATCCACGGCAGTTTTAGCATCAACGGCATTCGTTCCTGCTTCAATATATTTTAATGCTTTTTTTGATGGTGGTAAACATGATTCATCTTCTTCTTGGGAGAAAGCGAAAAAAGATGCTGATAGCGCTAGAAATAAGAAATAATAGTGTTTCATACGTTTGAAAAATCAAAATTCTGTGGGCAATTTCAAATACCGTACCCAAAAAGTAGTATATCGAAAAATCGGCGCAAAGGTTACAGGAAAATGAAGAAACTCTCGTGTTAAAATTATGACTTATAATGTGTTTATAGTATTTTAGCTTCCAAATTGAAAAAATGAAGAAACACCTATACATTTCGCTACTTGCAATGAGCGTCTTTTCACCAGTTTTTGGACAGAAAAAAGATGCAAAAGGAACGACACCTGCTCCCTTATTTGAATCATCAACATTAGGAGGTTTAAATTTTAGAATGGTTGGTCCAGCATTAACATCTGGACGAGTAGTTGATATCGCTGTAAATCCAAAAAATCCAGATAATTGGTTCATTGCTGCAGCTTGTGGTGGTGTTTGGACAACAACGAATCATGGAACAACCTTCTCTCCTATTTTTGACAATTATGGATCGTTCTCAATTGCTTGTGTTGAATTAGCTCCTTCAAATCCAAATACAGTTTGGGTTGGAACAGGAGAAAACAACAATCAACGTTCGGTTTCCTATGGCGATGGTGTTTATAAATCAGTCGATGGTGGGAAATCATTCACGAATGTGGGTTTAAAAAACTCTGAACACATTGGAAACATTATCATTCATCCAACAAACGAAAATATTGTTTGGGTTGCCGCTTATGGTCCAGTTTGGAGTTCAGGTGGTGAACGCGGAGTGTATAAATCAATGGACGGAGGAAAAACATGGGAACGCACATTGTTCGTTTCTGACGAGACTGGAATTTCTGAAATTGCTATTGACCCAACAAATCCTGATATTTTATACGCAGCTGCGCATCAACGCAGAAGACACGAATGGACATATATTGGTGGTGGACCAGAATCTGCCATGTATAAATCAACGGATGGTGGAAAAACTTGGCGTAAAATCAACGTTGGTTTACCTGAAGGTCAAATGGGTAGAATTGGAATTGCCGTTTCTCCTGTTGATGGAAACTATGTGTACGCAATTGTTGAAGGTCGTGACGACAAAGGAGGATTTTTCCGCTCAACGAATATGGGAGAAAGCTGGTCAAAAATGTCTGGTTTCAGCACTTCAGGAAACTACTACCAAGAAATCATGTGCGATGTGAAAGACAAAGACAAAGTTTTCGCAATGGATACATACATGCATCACACTGAAGACGGAGGTAAAACATTCAAACAAACAGGTGAACATCAAAAACATGTTGACAATCATGCATTATGGATTGACCCAAACAATACGGATCACTGGTTAGCTGGTTGTGATGGTGGTGTTTATGAAACCTATAATCACGCACAACAATGGAAATATTATTCTAATTTGCCGATTATTCAGTTTTACAAAGTTGTAACAGACAATGACTATCCGTTCTACAATATCTATGGTGGAACGCAAGACAACAATTCAATGGGTGGACCATCTGAAACGAACAATGTTGGAGGAATCATGAATGAAGATTGGTTCATTACTAATGGTGGTGACGGATTTGAATCAGCAACTGATCCAACAGATCCTAATATCGCTTATGCGCAAGCTCAATATGGTTTCATCGTGCGTCACGACAAAGCTTCTGGTGAAAAAGTATACATTCAACCGCTTCCTGGTAAAGGTGAAGCAGCATATCGTTGGAATTGGGATGCACCGTTATTGGTTTCTCCTCACGATCATAAAACATTGTATTTCGCTGCAAACAAAGTGTTTAAAACAACAAATCGCGGTGATGATTGGTCAACTATCTCTCCTGATTTAACAGCTCAAATTGATCGCAACAAATTAGCCGTTATGGGTCAAGTTTGGTCAATCGACGCGGTGATGAAAAATGCATCTACTACGATTTACGGAAATATTGTTGCTTTGGATGAATCACCAAAGAAAAAAGGATTGTTGTATGCAGGAACTGATGATGGATTGATTCAAGTTTCTGATAACGACGGACAATCGTGGTCTAAAATCGCAACGTTTGCAGGTGTGCCAGCAAACACGCGGGTGAACATGTTAACTGCTTCTTTACACAATGAAAATGAAGTGTATGCAGTATTCAACAATCATCGTTCAGGAGATTTCAAACCATACGTTTTCAAAAGTGCTGACAAAGGAAAAACATGGGTTTCAATCAGTTCCAATCTTCCTGAAAGAGGTTCTGTTTATTGCATTAAGCAAGATCATGTTGACCCAAATTTATTGTTCGTTGGAACAGAATTCGGTGCATATTTCTCAAATGATGGAGGTAAAGTTTGGACAAAATTGAACGGACTTCCGACTATTGCTGTTTACGATTTAGATATTCAAAAACGTGAAAACGATTTAGTTGCGGCAACATTTGGTCGTGGTTTCTATGTCTTGGACAATTATTCACCGTTGCGTCAATTGACAAAAGAAAACTTGGATAAAAAAGCGTATTTGTTCCCAGTGGCTGATGCTTTATTGTATGTACAAGCTGATCCGCTAGGATTGGAAGGAACAGGTTTCCAAGGTGCAAACTTATGGTCAACACCAAATCCTGAAGTTGGAGCTAACTTTACATTCTATTTCAAAGATGAGTTAAAAACATTGAAAGATCAGCGTAAAGAAAAAGAAGCTGCATTAGAAAAAGACAAAAAAGCGGTGACGTATCCTACAATTGAAGAATTGAGAAAAGAACAACAAGAGGAAGCTGCTCAATTAATTTATATTATTCGAAATTCAGCCGATAAAGAAGTACGTCGTTTAATTAGTTCCCCTTCAAAAGGTGTTTCTAGAATTACGTGGAATTTAAAATCGGAAGCTACCTACCCTGTTAATCCAGGAAACACGTCAAACAAAAACAGTGGCTTCTATGTTCAACCAGGAACGTATACCGTACAAGTTGGTTTATTGAAAGATGGTAAATTTGAAAACGTAACAGATAAAGTTTCATTCAATGTGAAAGGCTTGAACAATCAAACATTGGTTGCTAAAAACACAGAAGAAACGGATAGATTCAGAAATGAATTGATGGAATTAAATCGTCAAGTTACCGGATCATCAAATCTTTTAGGTGAATCAAAAGAAAAAATTGAAACGATTCACACGGCTTTGTTAACGTATCCAAATACGGATTTGAAATTAATGGCTGAAGTAAAAGCTTTAAAATTAATGGTGGATGAATGTTCATTAGCATTGTATGGAGATGGCTTAAAAACATCGAAAGAATTTGAAACAGCTCCTGGAATCATGGAGCGTTTAGGTTTGGTTCAATACATGTTGTCTGAAAACACATTAGCAGTGACAAAATCACAACAAACAAATAAATCTATTGCGGAAGAAGAATACAAAGCATTCAGAACGAAATTAGATGGAATGATTGTTCGTTTAACAGCGCTTGAGAAAGAATTAGAAAAAGTTCCTGTTCCTTATATCAAAGGGAAAGATCAAAACTGGAAAGAGGATTAATCAACTTTTTAAAACAAAAAAAACGCCGATCGAATTGACCGGCGTTTTTTTTGTTGAATCTGTCTAGTCCTGAAATAGCGATACACAATTTTTTATCGTTATGGAAAAAGGAGAAAAAAGCTTTTATATAAAGCGAAGTCAGAAAGACTATTCGATGTCTTTTAAATTATCTGTTGTTCA
>JBDKHH010000404.1:0-4238 GCA_039797785.1 Bacteroidota bacterium
CTTCAGGAAACTATCAAGTTACTCTTGTTGGAACAAGTCTTTTAAATGGATGTTCGGCATCTGTTACACAAACTGTTCATGTAAGCGTAAATCCAGTTTCGCAATTCACATTGAATCCAAGTTATGGCTGTGTTCCGCTTGATGTTCAATTTACTAATCAAAGTTCAGGAGCAGCATTCTATTCTTGGGATTTTGGTGACGGAAATACTTCAGCTTTACCAAACCCAAATCACACGTATTCGTCAGTTGGAGTATTTACAGCTCAATTGATTGTTGAGAATGCGAATGGATGTATTGATACGAGTTATCAAAATGTAACAGTGCATGGTTTGCCTACTGCGAATTTCACTTCGAGTTACAATTGTACAACTCCTGTCACAATTGATTTCACAAATCAATCTACGGGAGCGATTGGTTATTCTTGGGATTTCGGGAATGGACAAACATCGACCTTGACAAATCCAATTGGTCAGTATGCGACACCTGGAAATTACACCGTGACCTTGACCGCAACAAATCAATATGGTTGTCAGGAAATTGCACAACAAGTTGTTACTGTTTATCCAGCTCCGACAATCAATTTTGTGAGTCCAGCGGTAGAAATTTGTGCGGATTCCGTCCTAACATTTACAGCGAATACGACATTTACCGATTCGGTTGTTTGGAACATGGGAGACGGAACGTTTATTACTGGAAATCCTATTAGTTATTCCTATCAACAAGTTGGAAATTATTTGGTTTCAGCTACTGCTTATGGTGGAGCGGGATGTTCAGCTTCTTTCGTGAGCAACACGAGTATAGTGACTCATCCACAAGCAATAGCTGATTTTAATTACGTAAATATTTTGAGCAATGACCAATCAAATGGATTGGTGGAGTTTGATAATAATTCGTCAAATGCGACAAGTTTCTTATGGGTTTTTGGAGATGGTCAAAGTTCGACAGAATTTAATCCAACACATTTATACAATGGTTATAATTTCTATACGACAACGTTGTATGCCAACAATAGTTTTGGTTGTAATGATTCAATGACAATTAATGTTGAGGTGGAATATTTCCATGGACTTTTCCTTCCGAATGCGATGTACCCTGGACATACAAGTTATGAGGTTTCGCATTTTGTTCCAAAAGGAGTTGGTTTAAAAGAGTTTGAATTACTGATTTATGACGATTGGGGAAATCTAATTTGGCAAACAACGGCTTTGGATGCGAATGGACGACCAACAGAAGCTTGGGATGGAACATTTGAAGGTGAACCAGTTCAACAAGATGCGTACGTTTGGAAAGTCACAGCTATTTTCATAGATGAATCAGTTTGGGAAGGAAAAGAATATAAAGAGAAGAAATTCAAAAAAGCAGGAACTGTTACGGTAATTCGCTAAAGGATGAAGAAAAGAGTGAATAAATATCATTTGTTTTTGATTGGAGTGTTTTTGCTTTCAACGAGAATTGTGTTGGCGCAAGATCCAAATTTTTCGCAATTTTCAAATAATCCGGTGTATTATAACCCAGCGATGACTGCTATTGGAAAAGGATATACTTTCAGAGCGCATGCACGTAATTTATGGGCACCAATTCCTGGCCGCTTCAATACATTTTCGGCTGCATTTGAAGGTGAAGTGGTGAATAAATTAGGGATTGGAATTCTTGCTTTTTCTGATGTTGCTGGTGAAGGTTTGCTTCGAACAAATGGAGGTTACGTATCTTATTCCTATCGCCCAATTGAATCAAAGAATTTTTTAATGCAATTTGGTATAAATGCTGGGTTGATTCATAAATCTATCGATTGGTCGCGATTGACATTTTCTGATCAATATGATGAGGTGCATGGAAATGTGAATCCAACAAATTTTGTTGCGCCTACCTATAATTCAGTATTATATCCTGACTTTAGTACTGGAATGGCTTTACGCTTTAACAGTGCACGAAGTAAAGGAAACAGCGCCTACAAACGTATGATTGCAACAATGGGTTTTGCTTTTCATCACCTGAATCAACCAAAAGATGCATTTATTCGCGATTACAATTATTTACCGCTCAAATTTACACTTCACGGTAATTTTTCCTTGTTAATCGGAAACAACATTTATTCACCAGGTTTTATTTTCGAGCGTCAAAACGAATTTCAAACTTTTACAATTGGTATGTCTTTGGTAAATAAACCAATTTCACTCGGTCTTTGGTTCAGAAATAGAACCTATTTGATGTCATTGAAAAGCTATGATTCGTTCATTTTTTCGTTAGGAACACATTTGGCTTTGCCACAAGACCGTAATTTAAGAATCACGTACAGTATTGATTTTACCGTTTCCAGATTAAGAACCTCTTCTTTTGGTTCTCATGAATTAAGTTTGATTTATGATTTGGACAATCGCTACATTTTGAAGAATTATCATTCAAGAAAAAGCAAACGACGCATGTTCCAATGTCCAGATGATTTTATGGGATACGATTAACTTATTTCCCCATCATCTTTGCAACGTATTTCCCGATAATATCAAACTCTAAATTGACTGTAGAACCAACTTCTAGCGTGTGAAAATTGGTGTGTTCATAGGTATACGGAATAATGCAAACAGAAAATTCATTTGTTTTTGAATCAACAACTGTAAGGCTTGTTCCATTAATTGTAATAGAACCTTTTTCAACCGTCAAATCAGCACTTTCATAACGAAAGGTATATTTCCAACTGCCATTTTGGTCTTCGATTGAAACGCAAGTACCAGTTGTATCCACATGGCCTTGAACAATGTGTCCATCCAAACGTCTATTCATTTGCATGCAGCGTTCAAGATTCACTTTAGTACCAACTTTCCATGAACCTAAATTGGTTTTGTTCAGCGTTTCTTGAATGGCTGTAACGACGTATTCATTTCCAGAAATTTCAACAACAGTAAGGCAACAACCATTGTGAGCAACGCTCTGATCTATTTTCAATTCAGACGTAAAAGGTGCTTCCAAGGTGAAGTGAATATTTTCACTTTCCTTTTGAATGGATTTAACCACTCCCAATTGTTCGATGATTCCTGTAAACATTGTATTTTTGCACAAAGTTACTTCAAATTTAATAGTTAGCTATTCATGAAATCAAAATTCCTACTCGCACTTACACTTCTTGTTCTTGGATCGTGCAATTTGGTCAGAATGAAGAACAATCATACAGCGAAAGTTTTAAAGAAAGATTCAGTTGAAACCGCCAATTTTGATCTTGATTCCTTACATATAAAATATTGGAAAGGCGGTCAGGGCCCAACGCTGGTTTTTGTTCATGGTTTTGGCGGAGACGCATTGATGACATGGGAACGTGAATTGGCACATTTTGCGAAAACACATACAGTTATAACATACGACTTGTTATGGTTTGGAAAAAGTTATTCGAACGGGACACCTAATTTGTTAACTCAAACTGCCGCGTTAGAAAAGTTATTGGACTATCTAAAAGTCGATTCTGCAACCTTTGTTGGTCAAAGTTATGGCGGTTTTATTGCCTTGGATTTTGCAACACAACATCCTGAAATGATTCAAAAATTGGTGATTGCGAATAGTCCTGGATCTACGTTTGATGTTTCATATTTAGATACTGTTTGCAAGAATTACGGGGTTACGAGAATAGATGAATTGTTTGTAATGGAACAGCCAAAGGATTTACAACGCTTGGTAAATATGTCAACCTACAAAAAACCACACATTCCGAAATTTCTTTTGAAACAGATGTATTCTGAATTTTGTGATCAGTATCATCAAGAACAACGTTTATTATTGCAAACATTGCCAGCTGAAAAAGCACGCATTTCGAATATAGATCAAATTAAACAGATTCCAACCTTGGTTTTATGGGGAGAAAATGATGAATTGTTTCCAAAAGTTGAAGGGATAAAATTTGCCAATGCAGTCAACGCAACGTTCGTTTCGATTCCTAAATGTGGACATGCCGCTCAAATTGATGATCACGACTCATTCCTAAAGTATTTAAACGAGTTTATTAACGGTGTTAATCGTCAAGATTAGAAAGTTTGAAACTATATAACGTTCCAGTTTCTGTTGAATTTCTAGAATATTCTCCGTCCAATTGTTCTGTTAAGGTTTCAATCAATTGAAGTCCAAACGAGGATGTATTTTCCTGTTCTTTCCAAGATCCATTGTCTTCATATGTAAGAAGCAATTGTCCATCGTGGTCTGATGTAAAGATGATATTAATGATTCCTTGATTGTCAAAAGCATGCTTCATAGAATTA
>JBDKHH010000405.1:0-2841 GCA_039797785.1 Bacteroidota bacterium
CAAAAAAATGCCGTTTAGAAATTCTTTCGGTAAAAACAGAAGCAGCTCCCTCCTCTTCCATTCACATTGCGATTGCTCCTACAAAGAACAACGACCGCATTGAATGGTTTTTGGAAAAAGCAACAGAAATTGGTGTGACAGAAATCACCTTGTTGTTGTGTAAGAACAACGAACGCAAAAACACGAAAGAAGATCGTTTTGAGAAAATACTTGTTTCTGCCATGAAACAATCGAAACGCTTGTATTTACCGAAGTTAAACGCGTTGACACCTGTAAAAGACTTTATTCAAACACATCCAAATGGCTTAATTGCACATTGCTACGATGCGCCAAAAGATACACTTCAAGCTCAATTTAAACCGACTGATTGTCCGATATTAATTGGTCCAGAAGGCGATTTCACCTTGGAAGAAGTAGATTTGGCTTTGAAGAATGGATATAAAACAATAACTTTAGGTGAAAATCGTTTGAGAACGGAGACGGCTGGATTGTATGCTGTGATGACTGCGAAGTTGAGAATCGAGAACTGAGAACCGAGAATCGAGATTTTTTTTGTAGGTACGTCGATTTATCGCGTACCGAGAAAAATAGCGTAATAAGTATAGAATATGAAACTAAAACACATACTTACATTCACACTTGCATTGATGGCGTCACTTGTTTTTGGACAAGGAACGTATCAATTGGCGGTATTGAAATATTCTGGTGGTGGCGATTACTATGCGAATCCAACTGCTTTGCCGAATTTGATTGGGTATACGAATCAAAACTTGGGTACAAATATTTCGAAAGATGTTCCCTATGTTGAAGTTGGAAGTCAGGATTTGTTTCAATACCCGATGCTTCACATGACAGGACACGGAAACGTTGTGTTTTCGAGTGCTGAAGCAGAAAATTTAAGAACATATTTATTGGCTGGCGGATTTTTACACATCGACGACAACTACGGAATGGATGAATTTATTCGTGTTGAATTGAAGAAAGTGTTTCCAAACAATCAACTAGTAGAATTGCCGTTCGATCATCCGATTTTTCATCAGAAATACGATTTCAATGGTTTGCCGAAAATCCATGAGCACGATGGTAAACGCCCGCAAGCATTTGGCATCATCGAAAATGGTCGTTTGGTGTGTTTGTATACGTATGAAACAGATTTGAGTGATGGATGGGAAGATCAACCTGTACACAACGATCCACCAGAAAAAAGAACACAAGCCTTACAAATGGGTGCAAACATTCTGATGTATGCGTTTATGGAGTAAAGCTTTTCAGTTGCGACTTGCACTTTTCATCTGTGTATTTTTCAGTTCAACTTCCTTTGGGCAAATAAACCCAGGCAGAACTTATTTTGACAAAAGCAACGAAGATTGTGATTCTATGGATGCTGTTGGTTACCGTGAAATTGTTTACAGTTTTGAAGGGCCAAAAACGGTTCAAACAGTTCAAACCTATCGCATGAATGGCACTATAAAGACAGAATCCATTCACGATCAACAGGCTTATTCTCATAAGAATTACAAACGGAAAAAGTATGATTCCTTGGAACACTTAACTGAAATTCAAGAAGTCTATTTAAACAATCTCGAAGGACCGTTCGAAAAGTACTATCCCAACGGAGCGTTGAAAGCAAAAGGAACCTATCATTTAAACAATTATGATGATACATTGAAGGGTTATTATCCAAACGGAGCACTAAAACGCATCGACATTTTCTGTGATGGAAACCTAATCGAAGGCAAATGTTTTGGAACGGATGGAAAAGATACGACACACTTTCCGTTTTTTCAACAAGCATCATTTCCGGGAGGTGAAGCTGAGATGAAGAAATATATTGCAAAGAATTTAGTTTATCCGCAGGCTGCAATTAACATTCATCTTACAGGTAAATGTTATTTAAAATTTAAAGTTAACACCTCAGGAAAAATTTCTGATGTAACTGTAATACGTGGAGTAGCTGGCTGTCAAGAATGTGATAAAGAATCTTTAAGAGTTGTAAGATCTATGCCAAACTGGATTCCTTACATTGACGAGGAAATAATAAGGGAAATCTATTTTTCAATCCCAATAACCTTTTCAATAGATTAACATGCGTTTCATCCTTTTCATATCATTTCTACTTCTTCAACTTGCCGTTTTTGCTAATGTTGACTTACCGGATGCTTTGAGTGATCACATGGTGCTTCAACAAAACACGAAGGTAAAACTGTGGGGAAAAGCCAAGCGGAAAAAACTGGTTAAAATTACCGTTTCATGGTCCAAGAAGACGTATCACGCTCGTGCAGACAAAGATGGAAATTGGCAAATACTTATTCAAACACCAAACGGAAGTTTCACCAAACACACCATTACTTTTAAAGAAGGTTTAACGCACAAATTGGAAGATGTGTTGATTGGCGAAGTGTGGTTTTGTTCTGGGCAATCGAACATGGAAATGCCTTTGCGCGGTTTCAAAGATCAACCGATTGAAGGTGCTGATAGCGTGATAAAACATGTGGATGGCGAACTAGGAATCCGTATGCTAACAGTGAAACGAAATCCGCAAGAAACACCAGTTGAACGCTGTGAAGGAAAATGGCAAGTCCCAGGAAAATTGAACATTGCTGGAATGAGCGCAACTGCTTATTTTTTCGCAAGTCGTTTACGCGCACAATTGAATGTTCCTGTTGGCATTATCAATTCTAGCTGGGGCGGATCGAGTGTTGAAGGTTGGATGACGCGTACCTTGGTTGAGAAATACAACGATTTGGACTTAAGCAAAGAATATAGCGCAAATGAAACATGGAAAAAACCATGGATTATGTACAATGGAATGCTACATCCGATGCGTCATTACACTATCAA
>JBDKHH010000406.1:0-21969 GCA_039797785.1 Bacteroidota bacterium
AGAAACATCAACATGCAAAGATCTAACTTGATCTTTCGAAATTGTACCTCTTTCAATCGTAAAATTTCCGTCAAACAGTGGCGTTGTGACTTTATCTTGACTATCAAAATCAAGAGTTTTATTTAGTATGTAATCATAATCCTCTTCATCAAAAGAATTATTCAAAATTTTAATATACAATTCTTTAGGAATCATTATTTCAACTCCCGACCTTCTACGCCAGTGAGTCTCTTGATTATTATTAAATAGTAATTTGGGTTTCAATACATAAACTAAAGCACTAGTTCCCAAAATCATCCCTTGGTTAATCATTTTAGCGAAAGGCTCATCAAATGAAATGTATCCTTGGTCGAACAAGAATTTTGTCCAGAAACGCGCATACAACAAGTGACCCGTTGCGTGCTCAGAACCACCGATGTATAAATCCACTTGTTTCCAGTAATCTGCTTTTTCTTTCGAAACAAATTCAGCTTCATTTTTTGGATCCATGTAGCGCAAGAAATACCAAGAACTTCCAGCCCAACCCGGCATCGTATTGTAATCCATTCGATCGCCTTGGAACTGTTCTTTCCACGCTTCTTTGGTTGCGCGTGCTAATGGTGGCTCACCTTCTTCCGTTGGTAAGTATTTATCTACTTCTGGCAAACGAATCGGCAATTGATCATCGTTCACCAATTTTGGCAATTCATTTTCAAAATAAACTGGGAATGGTTCACCCCAATAACGTTGACGACTAAAAACTGCATCGCGCAAACGGTAATTCGTTTTTCCTTTTCCTAGACCTTTTTCTTCGATGGCTTCAATGGCTTTTTTCATCGCCGTTTTTGCATCCAATCCGTTCAAGAAATCAGAATTCGCAATAATTGCATCTTTCTCGGTGTAAGCTGCTTCCGAAATATCAAC
The DNA here is from genome assembly GCA_039797785.1 of Bacteroidota bacterium. Classification (GTDB taxonomy): domain Bacteria; phylum Bacteroidota; class Bacteroidia; order Flavobacteriales_D; family Crocinitomicaceae; genus M0103. Next base: position 904 of record JBDKHH010000406.1, read on the forward strand.
GTCAGCAAAAATATTTTTAATTTCTAAGTTGAAATGTTTAGCGAAATCGTAATCGCGTTGGTCGCCACAAGGAACCGCCATAACAGCACCTGTTCCGTATGAAGCCAAGACGTAATCACCAATCCAAATTTGCACTTTTTCACCATTGAAAGGATGAATGGCATACGCTCCTGTGAATTGACCAGTAATGTTCTTCACGTCTGCTTGACGATCGCGTTCTGATTTAAGTGACGCTTCTTTTTTGTAATTCGCAACACCTTCCGCAAATTCAGCAGTTGTAATTTGATCCACGAACGGATGTTCTGGCGCTAAAACCATGAACGAAACACCATAAACTGTATCAGGACGCGTTGTGAAAACTTCAATCTGTAATTCAGAATTCTCAATACCAAATTGAAGACTACAACCAATTGATTTTCCAATCCAGTTGCGTTGTTGGTCTTTAATTGAATCTGTCCAATCAACAGTTTCCAAACCAGTCAATAAACGTTCAGCATACGCTTTGATTCGCATTGACCATTGACGCATTAATTTTTGTTCAACCGGATGACCACCACGTTCAGAAACACCATTCACAACTTCGTCATTGGCCAAAACAGTACCCAAAGCAGGACACCAGTTTACCCAACTATCGGCTAAGTATGCCAATCGGTATTCTTGTAAAATTTCTTCTTTTTTACGTGCGTCAAATGCTTTCCATTCAGCAGCGGTAAAAATCGTTTCACAATCAGAAACAGCGTTAACTGAATTATTTCCATTCGCTTCAAACGCTTCAACCAATTTAGAAATTCGTTCAGCTTTGTTACTTGTGTTATCGTAGTAGCAATCGAATAATTGTTTAAAAATCCATTGCGTCCATTTGTAATATTCTGGAGATGACGTGCGCACTTCACGATCCCAATCGTAGGAGAAACCAATTTTATCCAATTGATCGCGGTAACGTGCAATGTTTTCTTCTGTCGTAATTGCAGGGTGTTGACCCGTTTGAATCGCATATTGTTCTGCTGGTAAACCGAACGAATCATAGCCCATTGGATGCAAGACATTGAATCCTTGCAAACGTTTGTAACGCGCATAGATGTCAGATGCAATATATCCAAGTGGATGTCCAACGTGTAAGCCCGCACCAGAAGGATATGGGAACATGTCTAAGACATAGTATTTTGGTTTTGAAAGATCTTCAGTTACTTTAAATGTTTTGTTTTCAGCCCAAAACTTTCTCCAGTTATTCTCTATATCGCGAAAATTGTATTCCATGCGTTTCTTCTTAATTACGAAGGTGCAAAGATAAAGAAATGGTGGGAAAAAGAAAGCCCCATTTTTCAGTCATTTTTCATAAGTAGTAGTGCTGAAATAGAATAATAATTGTCTTTTCCGTTCAAAATGCTATTTTTAAACTTCAAATGAAATTTAAGTCGTTTACATCCTTTTTGTTTTTGGTGGGTTTGCTTTGGCTAAATCCGAATTTTTCATTTGGACAAACTTCTCGTGAAAAACAACTAATCGAAACCATTAAGCGCGAGAAAAACGATACCAAGAAATTCTTGCGGATGTTATCGCTGGGAGAATATTACAAGACAAATAATATTTTTCGTGCAGATTCAATGACGCATGTGTTGTTGCAAAAAAGTCGTGTTTTTGATGATTCATTGCGTTTTGCAGCCTTGATGTACAGTGCGGAGGTAAATGAGATTCTAGGAAATCAAGATGAATATTTCAGGGACATTTTGGCTTGTCAACCCTTTTTAAATCGGATTCCATCGGATGAAGTTACCTTTAAAATTTACAGACATTTAGGTTATTATCACAGTTATTCACTTGAATTTGAAACCGCGAAATTCTATTTGAATTATGCACAGCGCATCGCCAAGCGGAAACGCAACAATGCGAAAATTGCTGAGACAAATAATTACTTGGCCCTGAATTTCATGTTTCAGAACAATAAAGATTCTGCGCTTTATTATACCGATGAAGCCATACAATATGCGCGAAGAACATCGAATAAAAATGTCCTTTCCGAGAGTTTCAATACGCAAGCACGGATTTACGATTATTTCGGACAAGTAGAATTAAGCGTTGCGAAAAACATTTTGGCCCTGGAAATGGCTTCCGAAACCAACAACATTTACCAACTCGCAAAGTACAATCGAGAATTGGGTCAATCACAGCGTATCATTTTGAACTTAGACGATGCCGAATACTACTTCAAACAATCGTATGATTACGCGAAGAAAATCGTCGATCGTCGACAAATGGGTTTGGCTTTATCGAATCTCGGAACCGTTTATTTCGATCGAAAGGAATACAAAAAAGCCATTGAAAGCACTGAGAAAGCGATTGCTTTATTGACCAAATTGAATGATTTAAATGGACTTGGTGAGGCCCATAACAACTTGGGAATTATTTACCGTGAACAGAAAAAATACGCTCAAGCATCCAGTAATTTCAATCAAGCCTTGGTACTTTTTGAATCTGTTGGTAACAAAGAAAAAATTGCCGGGGTTTACCATAACGTTGGAACCATTTTCCAGAAGCAAAAAAAATATGCCAATGCCTTAAATTATTTGCAACGTTCAATTGAAATTCGAGAGCAATTTGGATCTAAAAATCAGATTTACAATACGTATCGTGTTATGTCAAGCGTTTACAAAGATGTTGGTAACACGAAAGAATCATTGCGCTATTTACAGTTATATCTCGATTATTTAGACAGTAACACAACCGTTCAAGCAGCCACAAAAATTGCAGAGCTAAGTGAGTTGTACCGATCTGAACAGCGAGAACGCTTGATCAGTCTACAAGGTGATTCATTGGAACGTCAACAGCAAGAACGTGCCTTGACTTCTACTAAATTGGAGAATAGTCAGCTGCGCAACAACTTTCAGATGTACATCATCTTTGCCTTCTTAATAATCATTGTATTGGCCGGTATTATCGGTTTCTATCGTTGGAATCAGACGAAAATCAAGCAGCAACAGCGAGAAGCAGAAATGTCACAAACTTTGTTGAGGACTCAGATGAATCCCCATTTTGTATTTAACGCCATGAGTGTAATTCAAAGTTACATCTATGAAAATGACACGGTTAACTCTTCCAAGTTCCTTGTAAATTTCTCTCGATTAATGCGTTTGATTTTAGAAAATTCCCCAAAGGAATTCATTCCTATTCAAACTGAAGTAGAAATTCTTCAAAAGTATTTGGAGACACAAAAATTGCGGTTTGAGGATCGATTTGAATTTACCATTGATATTTCTTCCGAAATCATAATTGAGCACGCAATGATACCTCCAATGATTACGCAACCGTTTATTGAAAATGCGATTGAACATGGACAATTACATACGATTGAAGGAGGATTTATTACGGTTTCTTTCAAAAAAGTGAATGACATGCTTCAAATATTAATTGAGGATAATGGAATCGGAAGAAAAGGTGCCGAAGTGAACAAAAAAAGTAAGGCGCATAAGTCCATGGCGATGAAAATTACCAAGGAACGTATTGATAATCTGAATAAAAAATATAGAACCGACGGATTTTTGATTGTCGAAGATTACAATAAAAAATTGCAAACTGGCACAAAAGTATTAATTTCGTTACCGTACAAAGAAGACAACCCTAAATCTCTTGACACATGAAAAAAGCTTTAATTATTGACGATGAAAATCGCACCCGTGAGTTAATCGCAAAGATGATTACATCATTTGGATTTGATATTGAGGCTATACCAGCTGGAGAAAATGTTCAATCTGGAATCAAAGCAATTGAAGAAATCAAACCGGACATTGTTTTTTTAGACATTCAAATGCCTGATGGAACAGGATTCGATGTTTTAAGATCGGTAAAAAACAAGAATTTTGAAGTTGTCTTTATTACAGCACACGAGGAGTTTGCGATTAAAGCTATCAAATTTAGTGCTTTAGATTATTTGCTAAAACCAATTGACCCTTCTGAATTGAGAGCGGCGGTAGAAAAAGCAATTAAAGCAGTTGATGATAAAAAAGAAGATAGTCAATTTGAAGCTTTACAAAATAATATTCAACCAAGTCAAAAAAGAAGATTGGTTCTGAAAACACAAGAAAGTGTATATGTTGTTGAACTTCATGAGATTATTCGTTGTGAAGCAGATCGTAATTACACCTCATTCTTTTTAGTTGGAGGAAAGAAAATACTAGTTTCTAAAACGCTAAAAGAGTACGAAACGTTGTTGTCTTCGCATAATTTCTTGCGCGTACAACAATCGCATCTTATCAATTTAGATTATGTTGATCGATACGATAAAGGAAATGGTGGTTCTGTTGTAATGAAAGATGGTTCGGAAGTTCCGTTGTCACCTGCAAAAAGAGACATATTCTTCAAAATTTTAGAGAATCTATAATCAGAAAATAATTCATATTGGACATTTGTTCACTCATTATGGCGAAATATTCATTTCGCCATTTTTTATGGAATTAAGTCGCTATGTTTGATTCAAGAAATAAGGAGAAAAAAACCAGGTTATCTTCTTAGGTTCGCTTTGAAATGGTTTGAGATTGACGCGCTGCTTGGAGAGGCAGTTTTCATTTTCTAGTTTGATTAAAGAGTATAACAGTTCTTTTGTCTTTCTTAAATCTTCATCGTTAGTAATTTATTACTCCTAAGAAATAACCTGTTTTTTTTTATCACCATTTCCTCTTCCATCATACTACTTTGGAAGTTTGTTGTTACTACTAATGAAAATTAACTTACTACTAACATTAAAAAAGGTCAACTTGCAGTTGACCTTTTTTAGTTTATCTAATTTCCTTTTCAATCGCATAGAGAACAGGCCGCGATGGCGAAGCATCATTTACAAACGGAGCCATCTGCATTTCCAACACATAAACACCGTCTTCAATACTATCCTCAACATAGATTAGTTCTGTAATCGTTTTGTCAAACTGAGGGTTTTCTGGCACTTTCCAGAATCCATGATGAAAGGCCAATGCTCCACCATCTGATTCTCTATCAACAGATGGCAAATCAATCAATAAATGTTTTATTCCCTTTTTCTCCAATTCAGGCAAAATATCCAAGTTCAGAAAGGGTGGATTTGAAGCTGAGTAATTTTTGTGTTGTTTGTTGATTGAATTCGGTAAAGTGCGGATAATGAGCGCCTCAATCTTTTCTTCTGTCAATTGAAGTTGATTCGCCGATATAACAAAATCTTCTATCGTATCATTTTCATTCCAAACTCCTTTTGGCTCAACCGTTATTAACTGAGCCTTACAAATGAATTCCTTCAAGGTGTCATTCACAGAATACACTTCTTCAGTTATATGTCCTAAACATTCCGTGTGCGTCCCATGTCCATGTGGATTGAAGAAAATATTTCTGAAATTAACGGTTCCCCCTTCTTTCACAGATCCTAGAAAACCATTTGCTCTCACTGGTTCTATTACTGGAGGATCAACATACCAAGCGCTTAAATTATCGTTACTTGCAACCATCGGAATAGATATATCTAATGGTTTACTTGTTTCTATAAATGAATTAGCATCGAGGAAAAGTTTCATTTTTTTTCTTTCGAAAATACGCATTTTTTCATCTTTTTAAAGAAATTAAAAATAATTCATGGCTTTATTTACCATGGTATATTTAATTTTGTATATTTGTCAAAAAAATAATTAAACATATGAAAGCATTTAACTTATTATTCGTTGCAGCTGCTGCAATTTCATTGGTTTCTTGTGGCGCTTCAGAGGAAGAGGCTGCAGAAAAAGTAACTTACACTTTGGATGCTAAAGCATCAACATTGGAGTGGACAGGAAGTAAAAATCCACAATATTTCCACGTTGGATCTGTAAACGTAACAGAAGGTTCAATTGAAATGGAAGGTGACAAATTGGTTGCTGGTTCATTTAAAATTGACATGAATTCTATTGATTCAAAAGATCCAAACGTTCCTGCAGACAAATTACCTATGTTGGTTGGTCACTTGAAAGACACATCATTTTTCTTTGTTGCAGATTTCCCAGAAGTAAACGTAACTGTAAACGGTTATGAAAATGGCAAATTAGCTACAACAATCAGTGTTAGAGGTGTAGAGCTTAACCAAGATATTGCTGTTAAATTGACGTCTGATGACAAAAAAGCAACAATCAAAGGGAAATTCGATGTTGATTTCTCTAAATTGAATATGAAAGGAATGCAACCAGAGCCAGGTTCAACTGAGCACGTTTTGCCAACAATTTCTTTTGATTTGAATTTGAGCTTAAACAAAAAATAAGATAACCTTAGTTATTGGAAAAGGATGGGAATTTTCTCATCCTTTTTTTATTTATTTGCACTATGGCTTATGACGCAGTAATATTGGATTTAGGAGGTGTGATTATCAATCTCGATTACAACAAAACGATTCATGCTTTTGAAGCATTGGGAATGAAAGATTTCAATACTGTTTATTCTCAGGCTGCACAAACCAATTTATTTGACAATTTCGAAACAGGTCAAGTATCTGCTCAACATTTTGTCAATAGTCTTCTACCTCATTTAAAACAAGGAACTACACCTAACAAAGTTGTTCATGCGTGGAATGCGATGATTCTAGATGTTCCAGTAAAGAAACTAGCCTTACTTGAAACTTTAAAAGATCGCTACCCTGTTTTTCTCTTAAGCAATACAAATGAACTCCATGTTCCGGCAGTTCGACGAGAATTTGCAAAAGTGACAGATTTGCCGATGGAACATTTTTTTACGCAACTATATTTTTCAAACGAAATTAAGATGCGCAAACCGAATGCTGAGATCTTTGAATTTGTCTGTAAAGAGAATGCTATAAATCCTGCGAGGACTTTATTTGTAGACGACTCAATTCAACACATTGAAGGCGCAAAGTCGATTGGTTTAATCGCAGAACACTTGAAAAATCCAGAAGATTTGTATCAACTTTTTTCTTGACACAATTCTACCAAGATACTTTCGGTCGATTTAGGGTGTAAGAAAGCGATTTTTTTATTGTCTGCTCCATCTTTTGGTGAAGTATGAATCAATGTAAAACCTTCATTCGTTAAACGCTCAATTTCCGTTTCGATGTTTTCTACATCAAAGGCGATATGATGAATTCCCGGACCTTTTTTCTCCAAATATTTTGCAATTGGTGAATCAGGATTTGTCGCTTCTAATAATTCAATTTTCGATTCTCCTACTTGAATAAAAGCTGTTTTTACGCCCTCAGATGCAACTTCTTCAATTTTGTAGCACTTACTGCCCAACAGCGTTTCAAAAGTTTTAAGTGAATCGTCAATACTTTTTACTGCGATTCCGAGATGTTCAATTTTTCGTAACATATAGACAAAAAAAAACCTGAAGCGAACTTCAGGTTATAACTATAATTAGATGAATTAATTTTTAATAAATTTCTCGTTCACATTATCAAAATTGATGTAGTAAGCACCACTTAACAAATTCTGACAATTAACAGAAGAACCAACACCTTTTTTCACGATGTTACCGTATGCATCATAAATCTCATAACGCGTTTCAACAGCCACACCATTTGCAGTAAAATTGATTACATCTTTTACTTTCGCTGGGCTTTTTGTTACAACTGCAACTCCTGAAGTGAACTTAACCTCTTTAGAAGTACGTTTCTGACCTGAATGATCCACTTGAACCACTCTCACAGTATTTTCTCCTGAATGAGGAGTAACATTAAATTCATATGAATTCGTTCCGCTAACTCCTTTTCCTTGAACTTCACCAATTGTCACCCACTTGTTCCAACGATATTGTTCAACGATATAAGGAAGTTTACCTTGTTCACCAGTTGTAGACCATGTCAATTTCCCTGCTGTCGAAACATTGATAGCAGAAACAACGAATGTACTTCTTGGTAATAAAACTTCAGGATTAAGAATTTTTGGTTTACATCCATCGTGATGTTCAATCACAATAAACACAGGTTCACCAATTGCAATATTGAAATTTGCAAAATCAATTTCAAAAGCGCCCATGTTCGTTCCACCAGGCATGATGTCACCGTTTACAGTAACTTTTGTCGCACAATATCCAAAGCCATCATCGTCCATTGGATTTTGAACATAAAGATTTTTACCCTGATAAGTTCCCTCGATTGACAAATTCTCGCCAAAAACAAGTGTGCTTAAAAAGCTAAAAAACAAAAGACTAATAAATATTTTCATTGAACTGCAGTATAACAGTGGTGTTTCAAAAATTATTACGCAATATTAATAGCATTTTTTTTATAAAACAAACAAATGTGCTCATTTTTCGGAAGATATGTGTTAATTTTTCAAATATCCCCGTAAAAAGCCACTATTATGGGCATGTTTCGTCATGTTAAACATCTGTTTTCAATTTTAACAACATCAAATTTTCATCTTAAGCCAATAGTTCAAAGTTTTTTATTAATCTTGTAATTAGAGCATTGCTATTCGTTATGAAAAAACTATTGTTATTTTTTATTCTAAGTATCCTAATTGTTTCTTGTTCAACAGAAAACAAAAAACAATTCGAATATGCCGGTGGGACAGTTGCCTTATCCATTGAAAATGAACCGACTACTTTTGTTCCAAGAGATGTAAGCGATTATTATTCAGCTGCAGTTTTAACCCAAGTTATGGAAGGATTGGTTTCAATGGATCCTAAGGATTTAAAAATTCAGCCACAAATTGCCTCATCATGGAAAATCAGTGATGACGGGTTAAATTATGAATTTGACATCCGTAAAAATGTTTATTTTCATCCAAGCAACTCGTTTAATTCAAAGGAGGACAGATTATTAACCCCTGAAGATATTCAATCATCTATTGAACGAGCGTGTTCAAAAAATGATTTAGGACAAGCGCCTCACGCCTATTCATTTGTATTCAATGAAATTTTAGGAGCGGAAGAATTTTTAATTGGAAAAGCTAAAACAATTGCCGGCTTAAAAATAAAAGGTTCAAAAGTAAGTTTAACCTTGATTCAAAAAGACGAGAATTTTTTAAATAAACTAGCAAATATTTGTGCTTCAATTACATCTGCTAAACTTAAGAATTCAGAAACCGACAAGGAAATGATTGGAACGGGGCCGTTTATGCTTTCATCATTTACGCAAGGAACCCCGCCAAAAATGGTCATGGTGAAAAATATAGATTATTATTTAAATGATCAAGAAGGGAATGCTTTACCGTATTTGGATAGTTTGGTTTTTTACTTCCAAAACAGAAAATTAGATCAACTTGAAATGTTTGAAAATCATCAAACAGATTTGATTCTAGGTCTACCAACTAGTCGCATTACAAAAATGTTAGAAGGCAGAATTAAAGATTTCAATTCAAAGCCGCCACTTTTCGTTATGTATAATAATCCGCTCTTAATGACGAATTATTACTTCTTCAATATGTCCGATCCGCGTTTTGAAAATGTGAAAGTTAGACAAGCGTTCAATTATGCTATTAACAAGGAAAAATTAGGTCATGAAGTTTTAAGAAATCAATATTCGGAAATGGGTTATTACGGTATTGTTCCTCCAATTTCAAAAACATTCAAGGGATATGACTTCGATGGAGTTAAACAAAATGCCTACTCGTACGACCCTGAAAAAGCACGTAAGTTACTAGCTGAAGCAGGATATCCGAATGGCAAAGGATTTGGATCTGTGAATTTGCGTTTCAACATTGATGATATTCATTCGGCTGTAGCAGATGAATTTGCGCAACAGATTTTTCAAGTGCTGAATATTAACGTTAACATCGATGGATCTACTTTTGAACAGAAAGATGAAGATGCAACGAATGCGAATGGAGATATTTTCAGAAGTGCTTGGGCGGGAGATTACGCAAATCCTGAAACGTTCTTAGTTAATTTCTATGGAAAGAATGTTCCGCTATCAAAAGGAGAACCTTCACGAATAAATCAATCGCGTTATTGCAATCCAGCATTCGATTTACTTTTTGAACAAGCTAAAAACAGCACCAAAAAAACGCAAGCATTGAGTTATTATGCAAAAGCCGAAAAAGTTTTGATGCAAGATCCTCCATTTATCCCTCTTTGGTATAGTGGTGATATTCAAATTGTATACTCAAATGTTCGCAACCTGCATTTTAACGCCTTGAATTTGTTTGCATTTACGAATGTTTATAAGAAAGATTGGACTGCCGAAGAATATCAAAAAGCTACCAATTAATTTTAACCTTTATCATTTATGAAAAACAGAATTCTGTTGATAATTGCTTTGTTAATTTCAACAATCTCTTTTGCTCAACCATCTCAAACGGTCAGAGGAAAAATATATGATAGTGAAACAAATTATCAAATTATAGGTGCAAAAATCACCCTTTTATCTTCTGACAGTTTAAAAAAATTCCAAGCTATCAGTAATGAAGAAGGTGCTTTTAAAATTGAGAATGTTCCAGTTGGAAAATATGAATTAACCATTTTCTATCCAACTTATGACTTAAAAACAATCACCTTAGAAGTCAATTCGGGAAAAGAAGCCATTGCCAATGTGCCTTTATCAGAACGTGTTCGTGAACAACAAGAAGTAAAAGTTACCGCGCGCAAAAAAGGTGCGGTTATCAATGAAATGGCGCTCATTTCTGCACAGCAGTTTAGTGTTGAAGAAACAAACCGTTATCCAGGTTCTCGTATGGATCCGGCGCGTATGGCATCCAATTTCGCAGGTGTTCAAGGAGCGGATGATTCAAGAAACGACATTATCGTAAGAGGGAATTCACCGCTTGGAGTGGTTTATAAAGTTGAAGGAATTGACATTCCGAATCCATCACATTTTGCAATTTCTGGAAGTACCGGTGGACCAGTTTCCATCATCAACAATAAAATTCTGGGTAACTCGGATTTCTTTATGAGTGCATTTCCATCCGAATATGGGAATAGTACTTCAGGTATTTTTGATTTAAAACTTCGAAATGGTAACTCGAACCGTCATGAAGTTACGATTCAGTTTGGTTTTTTAGGTACTGAGTTTTTAGCTGAAGGACCATTAAGTAAATCCAAACGCTCTAGCTACCTAGTAATGGGACGCTATTCAACATTAAGTTTGTTTCAGAAAATAGGAATTCAACTTGGAACGGATGCAGTTCCTGTTTATGGAGATGCAGCATTCAAATTTAATTGGCTCACAAAAAAAGGTGGTGCAATTTCATTCTATGGAATGGGAGGAAAAAGTAATATTTCTATTCTCATTTCTGATCAAAAAGAATATTCTGAAGAATTTTACGGGGAAGGTGATCGAGATCAATACTTCGGAACTTCCATGGGGGTTACTGGCTTGAGTTACAAAAAGTCGCTTAACGAAAAAACATATATTGCTTCTACTTTAGCCCTTTCATTTGACGAGCAACATTCCAACCATGATTATTTGATTCGTTCTCTTGAACCAGACAATATTACAATTCGAGTAGATTCAATTTATCCTTTGATGGGCTATAAATTTGGTACGACCAAGACATCGGGATTCTTTAGTATTAATCATAAAATCAATAAACAACATTTAATCAAGGCTGGAATCAACGTTGATGTGATGTTTATGAATCAATTGGATTCTGCTCGTATCTTGGTTACCGATACAAATTTTGTGATCCGTTGGGACTATCAAGGTTCAGCCGCGATGATACAGCCGTTTATTCAATGGAAATATCGCATATCAGATAAAATGGATTTCACTGCAGGTATCCACAGCCAATATTTTTCATTGAGCAATAGTTTTAGTTATGTCGAACCACGCTTAGGTTGGAAGTTAAAAATGAACAAAGGTCAAGCTGTTTTTGCAGGAGCAGGAATGCACAGCTCTACTCAACCTTTGTACACTTATACTTACCACAAATTAGACAATGCAGGAAACAAAATCTATCATAATAAACAAATGGATTTTTCGCGTAGTTTACACACCGGTTTTGGTTATGAAAAGGCATTTGATAAAGGATTCAACATTCGTTCAGAAGTATATTACCAATATTTATATAATGTTCCTGTAACTGTAACTCCTTCATCGTTCTCACTGATCAATATGGGCGGAGGTTTTGCTAGATTCTTTCCTGATTCATTACAAAACACAGGTACGGGATATAATTATGGTATTGAGCTTACCGTGCAGAAATTCTTTGATAAATCCTTCTTCTTTTTGTTCTCAGGTTGTTTGTACGACTCAAAATACGCTGGAAGTGATGGAATCGTTCGAAATACATCTTACAATGGAACGTACGTTACCAATTTTCTGGCAGGAAAAGAATTTAAGTTGAATGAAAAACAATCGATTTCTCTTGGGATGAAAGTTACAATGGCCGGTGGAAAGCGATACGGTTATGCGGACGCAGCTCAATCAAGTTTGTACAGTGAAGTGATCTATAAAGATTCCTTATTCAATGAACGTCAGTTTAAAGACTATTTCAGAGCGGATATTAAAATCAACTGGAAATTCAATGCTAAAAAAGTAACGCATGAAATTGGTCTTGATTTGGTGAATATTTTCAACACGAAAAACTTATTGAGTTTAACTTACGCACCAAACTTAAAAAATCCTGGAGCGGATCCATTTGCTGAAAAACAACAATTAGGCTTTTTGCCGATTTTCTATTACAAAATAGATTTTAGAATCTCTAAACAAGCAGATTAATTACCAGTGAGGACAACTGTCACAACTATTGGTTGGACGTATGTAGAGTAAAAATCCAATAGAAATATTGGCATTTGTATAAACATACTTTTGTTTCGCCAATGAATTTGCTTCATTACTGCGCGTATTTACATTTAGTTGTTGAATATATCCAGAACCGAATGTTGGTTGTAAGAACAAATATTTGAAAAATTCAAAGCGCAAACCTAGTCCTGCGGTGATACCGAAGCCCGACATAGAATTTGTTTCTGTATTCTTATTCCCACCAAATGTGAAGTTGTTTTTTGTTGAAATAGCTCCTGCTCCCAAATACAAAATTGACGATATAGCGAAGTTATCTTTACTTCTTCCTCCTACCCATGTATCAACACGGCTTAAATCGATATGATAAAAATTTAGAGCTGTATTTTGGTAATTAAACGTTGAAGTATCAATCGTTAAGGATTGATTTAAATATGTTCCATTTAGATCAGTGACAGTGTCTACTCCTGGGCTTATTGATCCAGATAACAGTACTGGATTTCCATTTGGAATTCTGTAGTTCATTCGATTATAGTTCAAAGACAAACCCCAATGATTTGCAATCATATAACCAAATTGTGCTTTATATTGCAAGAGTCCAAGATTCGAAAAATCAATACTCTTTTCATCCTTTCCAGTAACTCCATTCAAAGAAAATTCATAACCAGGACCTGAAAAATTGATTTTGCTTTGGCTATACCAATTTCTGTCATAACCAACGGAACCATAAATCGTTCCTTTAGCATACGCAGCTTTTGTCTTTCGGCTTTGTGCAGAAAGTAACAATGGGAAGAAAACAAGTGCTAAAACCAATAATCTCATGAAAAAGCTTTTAATGCGCAATAATCTGCAAGAATTCTTCTTGTGTTAAAATTTTCTCCAATTTATAATGCACTTTCTTATCAGGCGTATGCCATTCTACAAGTCCATAACCTTTAGCAAAGTAATTTGTTGACTTTCCTTCTAAGACACTTTCTTTTTTGGTAAATGGATTGAAATTGGTCATTCGCACACGGTCTTTCATGACAATTGTAGGAACTTGCTCCCCTAACACATCGTGCTGAATTTCTTTTCCGCTCACTTTACGTTTGATTTCTTTTAGAATCAACGTTGAGTCTAAGAAACCTTGAAAACGTGTTGCAAACCAAACTTCTTCCTGATCATTCATCGGGATTAGTTTGTCTTTAAATACTTCAGCTTTTGCTTTTTCCAAATTTCTATTAACAACCATGTGATCCATCACATCCAACGAATCAACATTGTAATTAATTGCTTCCAAAATTCGACCATCCGTTGCATACACTTCAACAACTATGTGATCTCCTTTTGCATCCGTAACCGAGTAAATTCGATGAAATTGTTCATCTAATCCATGCGCAATATCGCGGTACAAGTAAATTCTTGGAACCGAATCCACCTCATAGAAATAGGCGAACATAGGGTTTTTTGACTCATGTTTATCTCCACCACAAGATGCTAAAAGTGTGATTAAAACAATACAACTCAAAATATACTTCATCATGACATTTTTAAAAATGCAACTTCTTTTTCTGTTAAATGACGGAAATAACCTCTTGGTAAATCCTTTTTTGTTAATGATGCAAATTGAACACGATCCAATTTCACCACTTCATATCCCATAGCTTCAAACATTCGACGAACGATTCTGTTCTTTCCTGAATGCAATTCAACACCAACTTCACGTGGATTTCCATCTTTTACAAACTTGGCAACATCAAAATTTGTGCGTCCGTCTTCAAGATCTATTCCTTCAATTAATTTCTCTAAATCTTCTTTCTTAACTGGTTTGTTCAACTCAGCGTGATAGATTTTCGATGCTTTATGTTTTGGATGCGTCAGTTTTTTCGCTAAATCACCATCATTCGTAAACAACAATAAACCTGTTGTGTCGCGGTCCAATCGTCCAACTGGATAAATACGCTCACGACATGCTTTTCTAACCAAACTCATCACTGTTTTACGTCCAAATGGATCATCCATAGTTGTGATGAATCCTTTTGGTTTATTTAACATGACATAACGTTTCGTTTCCGCATTAATTGTTTCGCCATCGTATTGAACAACATCACCTGGTTTAATTTTATAACCAAGTTCAGTAATTATTTCACCATTGATCGTAATAACACCCGTTTCAATTAAAACGTCGGCTTCACGACGCGAACAAATTCCGGCGTTCGACAAGTATTTATTTAAGCGAACTTCGTGTTCATTGAAACTTGGAAGTGGATCACCTTTTTTAACTTTCGATTTAAAATCGATGTATTTGCGTTTATCACGCGCAGAAATTTCTTTCTTTGGTGCTTCTTCTCCTTCTGCCACTTTCGCAGCTGGTTTTGGAGTCGTTTTCTTAACCGCTTTTGGGTCTTCTTTCTTGAATCCTTTACTAAATGGAGAAGCCTCTTTTTTCTTAGGCTTAAAGGTAGCACTTGTACCTTTTGTTTTTTTTGAGTCGGAAGTACGCGTAGTACGCGATCTATCTCTTCCTGAATTTTTTGTGTTCATCACGAGCAGAATTATTGGGCAAAGATACGTTAAAAAAGTTTCACTTAGACTAAGGGGTAAAATGCGTCTTCAATGTGCTCAATATTCGTACGATAAGAATTATGTACGATAGACACAATATCGAAGCGTGTATCCTTATCAATTTGGTGCAAGCATACGTAATGATTCGCCACTTGAATAATTTGTCGCTGCTTCGATTTAGTAACCGCCCGCCACGGTTCGCCAATTTCTGCTGTTTGACGCGTCTTCACTTCAATGACAACTAATTTGTCACCATCTTCTGCGATAATATCAGCTTCCCACTTTTTAAAGCGGACATTTTTATCGATGATTCGAAGTCCTTTGTTAATTAAATAGCGCTCAGCCATTGACTCGCCAAACGCTCCTAGTTCAGTATTGTTCATTGTAAAAGATGTTAGTTCCTCTAATATAATGAAAATTATCTTTTTATACAAGTGAACCGAGTTGTGCTTTGAATGTATTTCTTTTCATGCAAATACGTTTAGTACTCATATTTACCATTTTTCTATTCTTCAAAATAAACGCACAAAATCGCGTTCTTTTTTGCGGTAACATATCTTCCATTTGCAGCAAAGACGCTACCATTGACCTAACTTTCAGTACTCAATTTCCGGATTCTCTCGAAACCTACGATGCACTATTTATTTTCTCGTCAGCAGAGTCGATTCTCACGGAATCCAACATGAAGGAAATTCTGGAATTTTTGGAAGCTGGGAAAGGAATTTACATTGGTTCCGAGAATTGGCCATTGCAAGCGGAAAGCAAGCAATTAACCAATTTATTTTATTCGAAAGAAACCTGGGGAAATTTCTCTACAACAAAGGCTACCACGAATTCAAAAAGTTTCATTGCCGACGAAAAGAAAATTGATGCAGGGAACAGTACGGTTGCATTTCCCTTGGATTATCGCTTAAAAGTGGAAGCTTGGGTAGATGATGAACCCTTGATTCTTTCTGGAAAATGGTTAAATGGACGAATTTTAATTGACGGCGGTTACTCTCGGTTTTATTGCACAAACAATGAGCAAGCAAATGCAGAAATGTTAAAGACTTTTATAGATTTTTTGCTGAACGATTAAATCTCGCCCATCAATTCAAGCGTTTCTTTTGCAGCAGCTTGTTCAGCTATTTTTTTGGAAGTTCCAGTTCCTCGACCATAACTAGTATCGTTAATAGAAACCATGATTGAATAGTTCCAAACACCACCAACATTGTCTTCTGATAACACCAAGAATTCCAATTTCAGACGTTTCTTTTGACTCCAAATAAACAGCTTCGATTTAAAATCAATTTCCTCCTCTAAAATTCTATTTAGATCAACGTATTTTCTGAAGATGTGGTGTTGAACACTTTTTTTAACGGCTTCATAACCGCCATCCAAATAAATGGCTCCCATGATTGCTTCAAAGGCGTTTCCTTCGATCGTTGCCAAATTGATTGAACGACCTTTGTGATAGCGAATGACATTTCGAAGCTCCATCGTTTCTGCGATTTCTCCCAATGTTTTTCTACTTACCACTTTTGATTTAATTTTTGTCAAATATCCTTCATCTTCGCTCGGGAAGCGTTGATATAAATACTCAGCAATTACGGCATCAAGAATTGCATCACCTAAAAATTCAAGGCGTTCGTTTGAACTATCATCCGTTGTATTACTTAATGATTTATGGGTGACAGCTTGAATAAAAAACGCAATATTCTTAGGGCGGTAACCAAACCGCTTTAAAATGAACCGAATTAATTCTAATTCATTTTCACTACGCTTCTTTGGAAATAATGAGAGTTTCAGAGGAACTAGCCATTAAATTTTTTCACGATAACGCTTGTGTTGTGACCACCAAAACCAAAGGTATTTGAAAGTGCTACATTCACAGTGCGTTTTTGAGCCTTATTAAAGGTAAAATTCAATTTGTTATCTAATTCTGGATCATCCGTAAAATGGTTGATCGTTGGGGGAACGATGTCATGTTTAACCGCCATGATACATGCAATTGCTTCAATAGCACCTGCAGCACCAAGTAAGTGACCTGTCATCGATTTTGTTGAACTGATGTTTAAGTTGTACGCATGTTCACCAAATACTTGTTGAATAGCTTTTACTTCTGCAACATCACCTAAAGGAGTAGACGTACCGTGTACATTTACATAATCAATTGCACTTGGTTCGATGTTCGCATCTTCCAAAGCAGCAATCATTGTGTTTTTAGCTCCTAAACCTTCTGGGTGCGGCGCTGTCATGTGATAAGCATCACCCGACATTCCACCTCCAATTACTTCAGCGTAAATTTTTGCACCACGTTTGATGGCATGCTCGTATTCTTCAAGAATCAAAGCACCAGCACCTTCACCTAACACAAAACCATCGCGATCAAGATCGAATGGACGAGAAGCCGTTTCAGGAGAATCATTACGTGTTGAAAGTGCTTTCAAAGCGTTGAAACCACCCATTCCCATTTCATTTACAGCTGCTTCAGAACCACCAGTTACAAATGCATCCGCTTTTCCTAAACGGATAAGATTGTAAGCATCGATAATAGCATTGGTTGCAGACGCACATGCAGAAACAGTAACGTAATTTGGTCCACGAAGACCGTATTTAATTGAAATATGACCTGCAGCAATATCTGCAATCATTTTAGGAATGAAGAACGGGTTGAAACGTGGAGTGCCATCGCCAGAGAAGAAGTTTTGAGATTCATCTTGGAATGTTTTTAATCCACCAATACCTGATCCCCAAATCACACCAATGCGGTCACAATTCGGATTTGATTCAAGTAAAGCAGAATCCGCCATGGCTTCCGAAGCGGAAACCAGGGCGTACTGCGAAAATTGATCTAATTTTCTTGCTTCTTTACGATCCATAAAGTCTTCAACATTGAAGTTCTTTACTTCACAAGCAAAATGTGTTTTGAACAAAGAAGCATCGAATTGCTTGATTGGAGCAGCACCGCTTTTTCCACTTAGTAACGCATCCCAGTATTCACTTAATGTGTTTCCAATTGGGGTTAGTGCACCCATACCAGTAACAACGACTCTTTTTAATTCCATAGAAGAATTTCTTTGTTCAACAAATAACTATCTTTTCAATTAGTTAGCGTTCTCTTCGATATAAGAAACCGCATCACCTACTGTTTGGATGTTCTCAGCTTGATCATCTGGAATAGCGATATTGAATTCTTTTTCGAATTCCATAATCAATTCTACTGTATCTAAAGAGTCAGCTCCTAGATCGTTTGTGAAAGACGCTTCGTTTGTTACTTCGCTTTCTTCAACACCCAATTTATCTACGATAATAGATATTACTTTTGATTTGATATCAGACATTTCTTCTCTTTTTAAGGGTTAATTCAGGCTGCAAAGAAAAAAACAATGCGTCAAAAAACAAAATTATTACTGACTTAATTCACTCTTCAGTTATGTATTTGCTTGTTTTACTGATGTTTAATCAATTTTACAACCTATTTATTTTATCAATTACAGGTGAAAAGGTAGTTATTTTATCTGAATTTAAGCTAAATAGCGGTATTCAAAATCAAATTTCACCTTGATTTAAGCACAAGTTTGACTGTTTCGTTTTGTTTCTAATAGATACTTCCTAACTTTGTCGCATGGAAAAAAAACGTCTGGCTTTGTTTGTCTCCGGAACCGGAAGTAATGCTAAAAACATTATCACGTATTTTGAAAATCGTGAAGCGATTGAAGTCGTTTTGGTGATGACAAACAAAAGTGATTCTCCAATCATAGAGTTTGCTCTTTCTAAATCCATTAATTTGGTGATGTGTTCGAATGATCAAGCGATGAATGCGCACTTTTTAAGTACCATGTGTTCGGCACATTCCGTTACACATGTCATTCTTGCCGGTTATTTAAAATTGATTCCAGCAGACTTTATTCAACGTTATTCAAATTGCATTATTAATATTCATCCGTCACTTTTACCAAACTATGGTGGAAAAGGGATGTATGGAGACAACGTGCACAGAGCGGTTCTTGAAAATAAAGAAACACAATCAGGAATTACCATTCATGAAGTCAATGAGCATTTTGATGAAGGACGTTTTTTAGCTCAATTTCATTGTACAATTGACGATAATGAAACACTTGATTCATTGAAGGCGAAAATTCACTATTTGGAACATTCCTATTTTCCCGTTGTTATAGAAAAAACACTTTTAGCCAAATAATTATGGTAGAATTTTTTAAAGCATTCAGTTGGCAGGAACTTTTCAAGGCCACAACCGTTTTATTTGCAGTGATTGATATTGTTGGGTCGGTTCCAATTATTATCAAGTTGAAAGAAACTTCTGGAACTTTGCATGAAGCAAGAACCAGTTTTGTGTCCTTTGGGATCATGATTGGTTTTCTGATTCTTGGTGAAAGTATCTTAAAATTATTCGGCGTAAGTATTGAGGCCTTTGCCGTTGCTGGTGCATTTATTTTGTTTGCGATGGCCTTGGAAATGATATTAGGGGTTCGTTTGTTTCGCGATGAAATGAGTGGGAAAACTGCCAGCATTGTACCATTGGCTTTTCCAATTATTGCCGGAGCGGGAACTATGACTACCTTGGTTTCCCTTAAAGCAGAATTTCAAGAAATCAACATTGTTCTTGCAATTATCATCAACGTGATCATTGTTTACGTTGTTCTGAAACTTACCAGACGCATCGAAAATCTGCTTGGCGAAGGTGGAATTGCCATCTTGAAAAAAGTATTCGGTATCATTTTATTAGCCATCGCTATTAAATTGTTTACCACAAACCTTCAAGCATTGTTTTAACTAGTTTGGCGAAAAAGTTCCTGGGGAATTGTTTTGACCTTTGATTACTTCCATTCCATATTCAAAGGTTTTTTCCAAGGCAATATTTCCTTTACGATCGTATACAATGAATCGTCCGTGTTTCAATCCGTCCTTGTAGTCCATTTCCTGCAACAAATTTCCTTTGCGGTCATATTGCTTCATCGTACCATCTAATTCACCATCCTTGTAGTTAGAAACAACTGCTGGGTTTCTTCCGCCAGGGAAATACGCGATCCATTCTCCGTCTTTCAATCCTTCTTTGTAATCTCCCTCTTCAGTCATTTTAAAGTCTTTGCTAGAGTACGAGATTGAATGACCATCTTTCTTGCTGTCTACACGGTCGCGGTCTTTCATAAAACCATAATCCACTTTCGATTTTTCCTTGAAGATTTTGTAGGTTACAACATCTTTTGGTTTACCATTTTCAAAATACTCTGTCCATTCACCTACTTTAAAATTGTCGTCGTATTTACCTGTAGATTTCGTTTTTCCACTTGGATAATTTGACAACCAATCACCGTTCATAATTCCTTTTTTGAAGTTGGTTTTGTTTTTCAACGTTCCATTTTCCCAGTAATTCGTCCATTCACCCTCTTCATGACCTTCTTTATAGGTTCCTTTCATGAGTAAGTTTCCATTTTCATACCATGTCTGCCATTCACCATCTTTCATGTCATTGGCAAACGTTCCTTCTTTGAATTTTTGTCCATTCACATACCAGTATGTCCATTGACCTGTTTTCAATCCTTCTTTGTAATGTGCAGTGTACGAAACTTCTCCTGTGGGATGCCAATACGTCCAATCGCCATCTTGTAGATCATTCACAAAGGTTCCTTCCATATCACGAGTTCCTTTGTTCGTGTACCAAACCCATTTGCCAACTTTCTTACCATCTTCGTAAAAACCGTGAACGTTTAGTTGACCGTTGTCATAGAAATACTTGTATTCTCCGTTTAGAACACCGTTTTTGTAGTTACTAATTTTTTCTGTGTCTCCAGTGTAATAAGCATAAATCCAAGTACTATCTTTTTGACCTTCCTTAAAAAATCCTGATAAGGTAATATAGCCATAACTACTATACTCTTCAAAAGGTCCATCTTTTAAACCAT
>JBDKHH010000407.1:0-5893 GCA_039797785.1 Bacteroidota bacterium
CTCCAGAAACTGCCGGAACCGGAAGTAATTACGTTCCAAACGGATTTTACTTGAGCTACAAGTACAATTTATATGGTTTGCCGAATTTCGCGAATAGTTATTCAAGGTGTTCGGGCTTATCCATTGCTGAAAAGAAAGAAATTAAAGTTGCAGTGTACCCAAATCCGTTTTCAACGAATATTCAACTAGAAAACTGTCCAGAAACGGCAGATATTCACATTTTCTCTGCTGATTTAAAAGAAATAAGCTTCAAACGTATTGGAAATGAATTGATGTTCGAGCAAAAACCAGCTTCAGGAATCTATTTCATTCAAGTGAATGTTGCAGATTCTACTTCCATGCTGAAACTATTCTGTGAGTAATTGTTTAAGACGGATTTCACAACTTTCGTTCAATCCAATTGCTCGTAACGAATTATGTTTACGGGACAATGTTGTTTTGCTGCTTCCAATGCCGCTTGCTCATCATTATCGACAAGGACTGAAAACCAGCCTTTTTTTTCGACTCCACCAATCAAGGTGCTTTTTCCATCTTTTTTAGAAATGCGCCAACGGTATTTATCGGCTTCAACGCAGGCATTACAGCCAATGCATTTGTGACGATGTTGAACAACTCGAATCATTCTACAGTAACCAATTTATACAATTTATCAGAAGGACGAATTTTCTCATTCACTGGGAAGGTAATTGTAGCTCCACGTTTTGCAACTTCCGCTGGTTCATCATCAACGCGCAAAGATTCCAACTGCAATTCTACAACTCCTGTTGTTGGTCCAGTAATGATCAATTCATCTCCCACTTTTACATTTTGTGCCTCGATTAAGAATTCACCAATACCCGCATTTTCATAGTATTTCATTCCTTTACCGATGTACACTTTTCGTTTTGTAGCTTTCGATCCAGGCTCATCACTCCATTCACCCATTTTGCGTCCAAGGTAATATCCATCCCAGAATCCACGATTGAAAACAGTGCTCAATCGTTCTTTCCAATCAGCCACCTTTTCAGCAGAAAATGTTCCATCGTAATAGGCATCAATTGCTTCTCGGTAACATTGAGTTGTGGTGAAAACGTAATCTGCTGCTCGTCCTCGACCTTCAATTTTTAAAACAGAAACTCCTGCAGCAATCACTTTATCCAAGAAATCAATCGTGCATAAATCTGCGGCCGACATGATGTATTCGTTGTCAATTTCAAATTGCGTTCCTTCATCTTTGTCCATAACAACGTATGGTTTTCTGCAATTTTGAACACAGGCTCCACGATTCGCTGAAGAAAAATGTGAATGTAAACTCAAATAACATTTTCCAGACACCGCCATGCACAATGCTCCATGACCAAAAACCTCCGTACGTACTAATTTTCCTGATGGTCCAGTCACTTCACGACGTGCAATTTCTTTGTTAATCGCTTCAACTTGCAATAAACTTAATTCACGCGCCATTACCATGACATCCGCGTAGGCAGAATAAAATTCAACCGTATCGATATTTGTAATGTTTGCTTGCGTAGAAATATGAACTGTAACACCAATTTTCTTAGCGTAATTCATAACTGCATGATCAGAAGCAATTACTGCTGTAATTCCACTTGCTTTTGTTTCATCCAAGATGCGTTTCATCAAACTAACATCATGATCGTAAACGATTGTGTTCAGTGTTAAATAGCTTTTCAATCCGTTCTCTTGACAAACACGAGCAATTTCAGGTAGATCTTCCATTGTGAAATTATGCGTTGATTTTGTGCGCATATTCAACTGTTCTACTCCAAAATAAACCGAGTTTGCTCCTGCCTTTACTGCCGCTGCTAATGCTTCATAAGAACCAGCAGGCGCCATTAATTCCATTTTATTCACCTTCACAATTTTCGGCAAAATTCTTGATTTTTTTTGGCTTACGCAAAATCATGAACAAAATGAAGGACACATTTAAACCCGCTACAAAAAAATAATACCATATAAACTACTGTTGTTAAGGCTCAACTTCCTTATTTGGAGTTAATCTAAATTTCAAGTAATACCAATTTATACCTCACTAACACTTAACTTTGTCCAGAATTTGAAAACGTATTGCTATGAAAGCACTGATTATTGCACTTTTAATGGTTACCAGCTTTAACCTTTTTGGTCAATTTGAATTTGTAAAAGACAACTATTACCGCAAAGGAAATTGGTTTATCTATTGGGGCTGGAATCGTGCCGCATACAACACATCAGATTTGCATTTCAAAGGAGACAATTATGATTTCACCTTGGAAAACACGATCGCAAAGGACAGACAATCGCCTTTTTCTGCGCGAACGTACTTTAAACCGTCGAGCATTACGATTCCACAATACAATTTCAGAATTGGGTACTTTTTCAACGATCATTACAACGTTTCTTTGGGCGCAGACCACATGAAATACGTGATGCAACAAGATCAAATAGTTAAAATAAACGGTACGATTTCGAACACAGACACTACCTACGATGGCACGTATGAAAACGACGATATTAAGTTAACAGAAGATTTTCTAAAATTTGAGCATACAGACGGCTTGAATTACGAAAATGTTGAAGTGCGCCGATTTGACGTTTTATTTGGTAGAAAATTCTTCAGTTTAGCGGCAAATGAAGGATTTGGAGTTGGTGTATTAATTCCACGCACAAACACAACCTTATTGAACAATGCGCGCTATGATGAGTTTCATTTGGCAGGTTATGGATTAAACACCGTTCTATCCTTGAATGCAACTTTTTTCAAGTACTTTTTCATTCAAACTGAATGGAGAGGTGGTTTTATTCACATGCCAGATATTCGCACCACGATGTATAAATCAGATAAAGCGAGTCAACACTTCTTGTTTTCACAGTACAATGTTGTATTTGGTGTAAATTTCCGTATTCCGTCTAAAAAAGCTAAATAATCTATTGTAACTTTGGGAAAAAGTTCACAATGGCGGTTTATGAATTCAATGGCTTTAAGCCTGTAATCAAAGAAAGTAGCTTTATTCATCCCTTGGCAGCTGTCATAGGAAATGTTATCATTGGCGAAAACGTTTATGTTGGTCCTGGTGCTGCTATTCGCGGTGATTGGGGACAAATCGTTATTGAAGACGGTTGCAATGTACAAGAAAATTGCACAATCCACATGTTTCCTGGTACCACTACCCGCTTAAAAAAAGGTGCGCACATTGGTCACGGAGCCATTATTCACGGAGGAACAATTGGTGAAAACTGTTTGATTGGAATGAATAGCGTTGTAATGGACGATGTCATTATGGAAGATGAATGCATCGTTGGCGCCTTGTGTTTTGTTCCTGCAAAAATGCACTTGCCAAAACGCAGTCTTGCCGTAGGTAATCCAGCCAAAATTATCAAAGAAGTATCGGATGAAATGATTGCTTGGAAAACCAAGGGAACAGCATTGTATCAGGCTTTACCAGCAGATTGTTTCGCAACCATGAAGGAATGTGAACCTTTACGCGAAATAGAAGCAAATCGCCCAGAACAAGAAGCCTTGTTTAAGACATGGGAAGAGATTAAAAATCGTTAAATCCTTATTCATGAACCCAGCAATTGACGCATACATGGAAGAACTGACGCAATGGCGTGAGGAGATGAAATACATGCGAAAAATCGTTTTAGAATGTAATTTATTGGAAGAGCAAAAATGGGGGCAACCGTGTTATTGTTTGGGAAATAAAAACATTGTTTTGATCCACGGTTTTAAAGATTATTGTGCTTTGTTGTTCATGAAAGGTTCCTTGTTGAGTGATACACATAACCTATTGATTCAACAAACAGAAAATGTACAAGCTGGTCGACAAATTCGCTTCAACTCTTTGCATGAAATCATTGAACTTGAACCTATTCTAAAAGCGTACATCTTTGAAGCTATTGAAGTTGAAAAAGCAGGTGTAAAAGTTCCGATGAAAAAGCATGAAGATTTCATTGTTCCAGAAGAATTAACAGCGAAATTCGCCGAACTTCCTGAATTGAAGGATGCATTTTATGCATTAACACCAGGAAGACAACGCGCTTACATTTTACATTTCTCAGGATCAAAAAATGCAACTACACGAATTGCACGAATCGATAAGTACATTCCACGCATCATGAAAGGAAAAGGTATCACAGATTGCACATGTGGACTTTCTAAACGCATGCCGAATTGCGATGGTTCGCATAAGCAATTGGAGAAAGGATAAGCTATTTTGAATGGAAAATTTTTTCGAACTTCTAGTCTCTTTTTCTTTGGCGACATTTATGTACGTTGTGGCAATTATGTTGATTATGATTGGCATAAGTTTAATTTCGATTTCGACCGATTCTGTATTCTTTGGTTTAGGAATTACACTTTTATCAATCGGTATTTTCTTGCTATTCTTGAAAATTCGATGGGATATTCGAGATGTAAAAAAAACAAACTGAAATGAAGGTTGAATTTTTCGATTCTAAAGAATCATTCCGAACGTGGTTACTTCATAATCATTTAATTGAAAAGGAATTAATTGTTGGTTTTTACAAAGTTGGTACAGGTCGCCCTTCTATGACATGGTCTGAATCGGTGGATCAAGCCTTGTGTTTTGGTTGGATTGATGGAGTTAGACGTTCAATAGACGAAATTTCTTACTGTATTCGATTTACACCGCGAAAACCAACTAGTATTTGGAGTGCGATAAATATTCAAAAAGTTGAAAATCTTACCAAAGCTGGATTGATGATGGAAGCTGGATTAATTGCTTATAAATTAAGAACAGAAGAAAAGTCTAAGATTTATTCGCATGAATCAGAGCACGTAAAGCTTTCGCCCATTTTTGAAAACGAATTTCAACAGCATGAAAATGCTTGGCAATTTTTCACCTCTCAAGCTCCATCCTACAGAAAGGTAACAACTCATTGGATTATGAGTGCAAAGCAAGAAAAAAAGCAACTTGCGCGATTAGAGAAAGTCATAAATGCATCGAAAAACCAAACCAAACTCTGAATTAATTACATCAAACTTAAACCTATTTTAACTTTCAATTTCCCTAAAGATGTTTCCTTTTTAAACTCATTCGTTCAGATGATCGACTAACTGTCAAAAAAATGTTTCTTTGATTTTATACCTTGAAAATGTTGTTAGCTATTTATGTCTTTTTTCTCTGTAAATTTAATCTGCTTTGAACTAAACAATTACTTATCTTTGCAGCCAATTGAATAAGTTAATTGACATACTTAACCCAAAGCCAAAATTCAAATTTGTTGTTTGCTTTATCATCGCAATTTCAAATCTGAACAGTATTTCTTTTGCCCAAACGAATCCTTCTTTTTTAGTTCCCTTCAACAATCAAGGTAAATGGACATGGTCGGATACCTTGGGAAATATCCAAAAATCACGTTCATTCGATTCTACTGGTTTCTATTTTGAGAAACGCATCAATGGGAAAAATGAGATCTTGGCTCAAGTGAAGTATAAAGGACGAAACAATTATTATAGCTTTAAAAAGAAGTTGATTTTACCGAAAGCACATTCATTAGTGGATGAGTTCATTGTGAAAAACCCTACTACTGAAAGCTTGTATTTCTTAAAGAATAAAAAAGGCAAAATTGGCATTTATTCATGCGCATCTAAGGCGTTTGTTACAGAATCTATTTATGACAGTATTGCATTTAAAAGCACACAACAGGATTTAATCTACTTGAAGAAAACTGGAAGCAAGAATCTTTATGTTTTTAACGTTCAAAACAAAAAAACAAATCGAAGTGATTATGTTTCACTTGAACTAATTTCAGAATCACAAGGCGAAGATGATTTCATTAATTTTCGTCAACATGAAATTGCAACCAAAGCCAATGGGACAAAAGTTGAACGTGTTAATGACTTGGAATATCCAATCGATCAAGAAACCATTGATGCTTGGAAAAATCA
>JBDKHH010000408.1:0-2690 GCA_039797785.1 Bacteroidota bacterium
ACCCGAGCAATCGGCTCAAACATTGGTTGATGCTTTACGTTCAGGAGTTACAAGCTATGTGAAAAAAGATTGTGATTTGGCTGAAATCATCAATGCAGTTGAAGAAACAGGTCATGGCAATAAGTTTTTTTGTGGGCAAATTTTGGAAACGATTCAACGTGCTTCCATTGATGTCAACGATATTGATTTTGATTCTTTTTCATGCGAACCAGTTATTTTATCTGAGCGAGAAAACGAAATCATCATTTTGATTGCTGAAGGAATGACGAATGCACAAATTGCAGAACAGTTATTTTTAAGTAATCACACAATCAATACCCATCGTAAAAACATCATGGGTAAATTGGGTGTAAAGAATACCGCAGGAATCGTGATGTATGCTGTTAAAACAAATTTGGTTTCGCCGAATAAGTTTTTGTTTGCAGCGGATAACAATTGATTTGCGAGAGATTCAAAGATTAAAAGATTCAAAAAATTCGTTTATTCAAAAAATAAATGCATTCGGTTTGTAATGGTTTTTTATGTGTCATAGACAATAGTAAAATTTAAATATTTAAATTTTGCAAAAAAAAGTTGCATCCGTTTAAGTAATGGTTCTTTGTGTATCATATACTCAAGTAAAATTTAAATATTTAAATTTTACAATCCCCAGATTCATAACAAAAATTCATCTTTCGGTTAATTTCAAAGAAAATTTTCATTTGCCATTGAACCAATGTATCTTTGGAATGTATCAGGTTCAAAATAAACGGATCAATGAAATTACTTTTGTTCATAGCTTTGATTGTCAGCGCAAGTTTTTCTTTCGCTCAAGTGAACAATCAAAATGAAAATTCGGCACCTGCGACAAATAGCAATGTATATAATAATTCAAATAATTCGAATACAATTCAAATTGCTGTTCCTGCATCGATTGAAGATGAAAATGAAAAGGATTCAGTTCAAGTGGAAGAATTGAAAATTCAATCGAGTTCAAAAAAATATAAATCACTTGAATCAAAGCAGGAAAAAGCATTAATGGATAAAGAGGTTGATCAATCTTCAAGTCAATCTCAAAAAGTATCTCAAAGTGCTGTTTCTTTCACACTATCAAAACAACAATCATCGACGCAACGAACACAACGAACACCATCTGCGGCTCAGCAAACACAGATGAATCAAGTTGTGGATGATTTAGAACAAAATGCTCCAGAATCATTTGAATTTCATTATTTCAAGTATGTTGCAGGAAATTACAATGTTGCATTGATTGAAGACCTTAAAAAAGCTGAAAGCCTTCGTCCACAAAATTCCGATGTACAAATTCAAATGGCTGCTTACAACATCATTGTAAATGATCAAACGAATGCTCAAGTATATTTGGAAAAGCTAATCAAATCAACGCGTTTGAGTCAAGAAGTATTAGATTATGCGGAAGATTTACTAAAATCTGCTCCGGATAAAGGAACACTAATTACGCATGGATTTGACGATACATATGCTTGTTATTATTTACAATCTGTAAAGAAAGTAAGGTCGGATGTTCGTTTGATTTCTCTGGATTTTTTACAAAGTGAAAAGTACCGAACAGATTTAAAAACAGCGGGTTACGTGCTTCCGGAAAAAGTACTTATTGATGTTGCATATCTTCAAGAGTTTTGCTCGAAAAACGATTCGAAAGGTTTGGCTATTTCGATGACAACTCCGAAAGAATATTTAGTACCGATTCAACAAAATCTATTTGCAGTGGCACTTGTATTTGAGTACCATAAAGAATTGACTTACAATAACTTTTACCGAAATGATTATTTGTGGAATGAAGAATTATCAAAAACATTAATCAATAAAGCAACAACGGATAAAGCAAAACAACTTTCAGCGAATTACTTACCAATGTTGTTGTTTTTGCATAAAACATATTCCGAATCGAAAGAAGTGGAAAAGGTTAAAGAAGTTGATGAGGCAATGGATAAAGTTGCAGTTCAGTGTAAAAAATATGATCAAGTGAAAAAATTGAAAGGTTCGTATTGATGAAAATTTTCAGAGCACAACATAACACGTTCACCGACGAGGAGTTGATGCAAGCGATCTCAAAAGGGGATAAGCGAGCATTCGATGAATTGTACAACCGTTATGCGGCTGCTTTGTTGCGTTATTTTATGCGAATGTTGTGGAAAGACCGCGAGAAATCTGAAGATTTTGTTCATGATCTTTTTGCGAAAATTGTCAATAAACCTGAATATTTTGATCCTACACGTTCGTTTAAAACATGGGTGTATTCCGTTGCGAATAACATGTGTAAGAACGAATACAAAAAAGCAGAAGTTCGCAAAGGAATGTCGAATGGTTTAGATAATCATTACGCATTGTCTGATACAAGTGTGAATGTGATGAATGAAGTACAAGATTCGTTCTTTCAAGAAGCATTTGTAAAGAATTTAGCAGAATTAGATGATAAACACAAGGAAGCATTCAGTTTGCGTCACATTGAAGGTTTATCCATCAAAGAAATTGCTGAAGTATTGGAAATTAATGAAGGAACGGTGAAATCACGGTTATTCTATGCAACCAAATACTTGGCAGAAAGTTTAAAAGAGTTTAATCCTATAGAAAATCGTTAGATGGAAAAGGAATTAGTAAATACAGTTTTAGAAAAAGAGTTCAATGAACTTTCAAGCAATGAGCGTGTTGCCTTGAATGACTATTGTTCT
>JBDKHH010000409.1:0-5155 GCA_039797785.1 Bacteroidota bacterium
AATTAATAGCAGATAGTGGAGGAACCAAAACTGATTGGGTTTTAATTGACGAATTGAATAACTGTCACTATTTCACGACCGATTCTTACCATCCAATTCATGTGACGCATGAGTGGATTCAGGAGAAATCTTCTTTTTGGCTCGATTACACAGAAAAGTATGAGTTAGAGGTTCATTTTTTTGGAGCAGGTTGTATGCGGGAGGAAAACCAATTGAAAATGTTGGCTGCTTTTGAACAATGGGGAATGAGAAACGTTTCAGTAAAATCAGATATTCTTGCTGCTTATTTGGCAACATCAGATCAAAAAAATGGATATGTTGCTATTTTGGGAACAGGTTCTGTTATTGGAAGAATTGAAAATCGTGAGGTAAGCGAAATTTATGGTGGATTAGGCTATCAAAAAGGCGATGAGGGTAGTGGATATTACTTTGGTAAATTAATCATAGAAAAAATCCTAGCAGATCATTTTTCGGAACAAACAGAAAAGCTATTAATCGAAATTCTTGGTGCTAAAGAATTTTTGAAAGAAAAATTAGGAGAGAATCCCGATAAATCATTTGTTGCCAGCATTTCCTATTTACTGAAGGACTCACAAAACGAGGAGCTTTTAGCGGTTCATCTAGAAAATGCGATGACTTTTATCCATTTATATCTTCCAAAAACGGAGCAAAACAGAACAATTGGAATTGTTGGGTCGTATGGCTTTTATCAACGTAGACTTTTCAATGATTTGTTCCAAAAACAGGGGTGGACTGTGGTAAAATTGGTCGAAAAACCGATTGGCGAATTGGCGAAATGTTTCATGAAAAATACACTTTAATCAACAAAAAGCACACTTTAGTCAATCAAACGGAACTTTGTTTGGCTAAATCGCGTATTCATCTATAAGAATTAGCGATTGGTAGAAAAAATAAAAAAGCTGTCAAAAAAAAGTGCAAATTGCAGTATAAATCAAATGATAAATGGAAGATTTGTTTATTAATGAAGGCCCTCAGACCCCTTTGATTCACTTTAGCAATAAAAGTGGTGTGATGGAAATTAAAGGACGCTCTATTCCTGATCAACCAGATGATTTTTGGATTCCAGTTTTAAACTGGTTTGAATCTTATTTGTTGAATCCAGTGAATAAAACAGTCGTTAAAATAGATTTAGAATATTTCAACATTTCTTCTTCTAAGCGAATTTTATTCTTGTTGTACAAGTTGAATGAATTGGCGGATGCAGGAAAAGATGTTCATGTTGAATGGTTGTATCGTCAAACAGATGAAGATATGTACGAAGTTGGACAAGATTACGCTTACATGGTAAAAGTTCCGTTCGTATTTAAAGAATATGCAGATAATGATATCGCTATTGCGATTTAATTAACGTTTTTTATACAAAAAGCTCCGAAATTTCGGGGCTTTTTTTGTGCTTTACTTTTTCAGTAGTGGAATTCTGTTATTTTTGCAAAAGCATGAGATTATTAAAAGACATTCCCCACGAAAGGTATAAAATTCAGTTAATGAGTTACAATGCCAAGTACATTCTGAAAATTGAGTTAGCTCAGTTTGAACAGATTTACAAAATTGGTGAAACCGACGTGAATTCTCTTGAAGAAGTTGAACAAATGATTACTCCAACATTATTGAGTAACTGCTTGAAACGATTCATTGAAATGCGCTCAGATTGGGAAGAGGCTTTTAAAATGCGAAATGAACTATCTAAATAAACTTAAAAAATTGAACATGAATAAATTGATGATTGTATTCACTGGTTTGTTGCTTGTTACAGCAGCTTGTGGACAAAAAGAGGAAGTTAAAAAAGATACAACTCCAAAAGTTGAGGCGAGAGATTTAAAAGGACTAAAAATTGCTTTTTATTACAATGATAGTTTAAAAACACAGTTTAAGTATTTTAAAGACGAAGAGGCGATTATAACAAAGAAACAAAAAGCATTTGAAGCAGAGATTCAACGACGTTCAAATGAATATCAAAGTTTTATTCAACGCAACAACGAACGCTTACAATCTGGTCAATTATCCGAATTTGATGCACAACAAATCCAGCAAAAAGCTCAAAAAATGGAAGCTAGCTTAATGCAATATCAACAAAATGAAGGTGCAAAGTTGGAAAAAGAATCATTCGATAAATCAACAGCAATTAACAAGAAAATTGAAGCTTTTGGTAAAGAATTTAGTGAGAAAAACGGTATCGATTTATTGCTAATGCACGGACCTGGTGGACAAATTAATTTTGTGAATCCTTCTATGGATGTAACAACGGAATTTGTGAACTTTTTGAATGAAAAACAAGCTGAAATCGAAAAGGATTTAAAATAAGTTGAATGCTAGTTGCAAGACAAAAGATAAATGAAAATATTGCTGAATATGTCTTGTACATGTTTCAGATTGAAGATTTAATTCGTGCCTACGATTTTGATTTAGAAGCAATTATTGATGGATACGTTCGTCCGCAATTGCCAGATAGCTCGTTCATCGAACAATACAAAGAATGGTACCGCGATTTGATTGCTCAAATGAAATCTCAGCGCATTCAAAAAACGGGACACCTACACGATTTAAAGGATATCATTGTTGAATTGTCGTATTTGCACAATACATTGATCAATATCTCAAACGACGAGAAATACAAAACACTGTTCACAGCTGCAACGCCTTACATTGAAGAATTCAAGGAAATTTCTAATTTGAAAGACAAAAATGCAATTGAAATTGTGTTTCACGCCATGTACATGAAACTCTTATTGCGTTTACAAAAGAAAGAAATCAGCGCTGAAACCGAAGAAGCATTTGATGCCATGCGCATTCTAATCGCCTATTTAGCCAAAGCGTACCACGATATGAAAAGTGGTAGTATGAATTTTTTGAATAATTAAAATCCCATTTTTCACACGATTAATTTCGTAGGGACGTCGATTTATCGCGTCCCTTTTTTATACCCCAAATATTGGTTTTTTCATCACCCAATGTTATAATTCCACACGGATTTTAATCCTATATATTGTTTGATTTTTATTTGTTTGAATTTTATATTTATTTGGGACGCGATAAATCGACGTCCATTTTTTATACCCCAAAATTGGTTTTATTACACATCCAATTTTATCGTTTCCCACGTTTTTAATCCGATATTTTGTTTGATTTCATGTATTTGGGACGCGATAAATCGACGTCCCTACGATTAAACACGTGGAAACAATCAGATTAATTCATCTGTTTCCCAATTGGATGGGTTTTCTTGAATGTATTTACGAATGGTTTTTAACGAATATTCATCGCGTACAATATGATCATGAAATAGAGTTTGCCATTTAAATAATGAATCAATTTTTCGAATTTCAAATGTGCATTTCCCTTTATACCATCGAATTATACGTGAAATATTATTGTGAAACATAGGGTTTTTATTTCCTGTTATTCCTCCTGTATTATAAATTGAATCCAAGTGATTTGAATCAATCGAACTGGTCTTATTTATTGATTTTTCAACGATTAGAATACCATGTATGTGATTTGGCATAACAACAAATTCATCAAGTTGAACGAACGGAAATTGTTCTTGTATTTCGATCCAGTTGTCTTTTACAATATGACCTATTGCTGAAAATTGCATTTCTCCATTATCAATCTTTCCGAAGTAATGTTCTTTGTTTTGCGTACAAATTGTCACGAAATATATTCCAACCGACCCATAATCCCAATTTTTAAGGCGAAACGTTTGTCCTCTGTATATGCCTTTGTATCGATCTGACATTTAAAGTGGAATAGTTTGGAACGAATTAATTAAAAATCTTCCCGGGATTCAAAATTCCATTTGGATCAAACACATCCTTGATTGAACGCATGATGTTCAAACTAATTGCTGGAAATGCAATGTCCATGTAAGGTTGTTGTACCAATCCAATTCCGTGTTCACCAGACAATGTTCCGCTCAATTTCACCACTTCAGTGAAAATTTCGCGAATGGCCTTTGGTAAATCATTTTCCCATTGTTCGTCGGTTAATTCTCCTTTGATGATGTTCACATGTAAATTTCCATCGCCCGCGTGACCGTAGCAAACAGAATGTAAACCGTATTTGTTTCCAATCGTTTTTACATGATGCAAAAGTGCTGGCAATTCGTAACGTGGAACAACGGTGTCTTCTTCTTTATAAATGGATTGTGATTTTACTGCTTCACCAACTTTTCGGCGTAAGGACCACAAACTATTTTTCTGTGCTTCACTTTCAGCGAATAAAATTTCATCTGTTTCAAAGCTTTCCAGTACCGTCATGATTTTTTCGCATTCAAGCATCAAAGCATCTTGATCAAATCCATCCACTTCAATTAATAAGTGTGCAGCATGATTTTCTTTTACTTCCAAGGTGAAATCGTTCGTAAATGCTTGTGTCCACGTTAATGCGTCGCGCTCCATGAATTCCAAACCACTTGGTGTGATTCCTGCACGGAATATCGCTGCAACGGCTTCACAGGCCTTCTCTGCGTCAAAAAATGGAACCAACATCAACAAATCATTTGTAGGATGTGGAATCAAGCGCAAGACAATTTTTGTAATCACGGCTAAGGTTCCTTCAGAACCTACAATCAATTGCGTTAAGTTGTATCCAGTTGCATTTTTTAGAACGTTTGCGCCTGTCCAAATAATTTCTCCTGTTGGCAAAACAACCTCCAGATTTAAGACATAATCTTTCGTAACACCGTATTTCACTGCTTTTGGACCGCCAGAATTCTCTGATACATTTCCTCCAATGAAACAACTTCCTTTACTTGCTGGATCCGGTGGGTAAAACAAGCCTTTTTCCTTCACAGCATTTTGCAAGACTTGAGTGATTACTCCCGGTTCTGTTATTACTTGATGGTTTTTTTCGTCGATGTTCAAAATGCGATTGAAACGTTCCATTGAAAGAGCAATTCCTTTATGAATCGGCAATGCGCCACCACTTAATCCTGTTCGCGCTCCTGATGGCGTTACGGCAATGTTATGTGCGTTGCAATAACGAAGAATCGCAGCAACTTCTTCCGGAGTTTCAGGTTTTGCTACAATGTCAGGTAGAAAACACAAATCTTCCGTTTCATCGTGACCATATTCGGTTAAATTCGTTTCGTCCAGGAAACAACGGTTGCCCAAAAGTTCTTGAAAAAATGCGATGT
>JBDKHH010000410.1:0-18249 GCA_039797785.1 Bacteroidota bacterium
ATAACAACACTTAATTTCATATTTCTACTTTTAGCCTAACAAATATCATCAAGTTAAGGCTTGAAAATGCGACAAGAAGCGGGAATTATAAACAGCGAAAGTTGAATAACTTGGGTGGAGAAATTTACTCAAACAACGGACAACGCGATTGGTTCGTGTTTTCAGGTTTACACGCTGAGAAACTAATCGATAATTCGTGCGTGTTACTACTTGCGTTGCGCAAAGCAGAGAGTGTTAAGTCAAACGAGTATTGAATGGAAAGACGTTGGTTGAATTTCATTCCGGCGAAAAAGGTCATTGCATCCGTGTTGCGGTACCCAATTCCAATGTTCACTTTGTTACTGAAATCAGCCATTAATTGCAGGTCAAGAGCCATTGGAGCACGCGGTGGTATTTTTAACAAAAACGCTGGAGTCAAACTTACTTTGTCATTCAAACCCAAACGATATCCTCCGTTTAATAAAGTATGAAAACGATAACGTGAATCGGTTCCCAAATCCCATTTTGGGCGAAACAAATTCTGCATCACCAAACCGAAATAGTAGTTCTTCCCATTCCACCATGCTCCAAACGATGCATCAGGCGAAACAAACGATGCTTCTTGGTAAATTGCTGGATCAGGATCAATGGTCACTGAATTTTCGGGATTATAACCCATCTGAACAACACCGCCATAAATTCCCAATGACAAACGACTATCGCGCGAAAAATTAAAATGTGCGGCATAAGCGATATTCAAGCGATTGGTATTGAATTGACCAATTTGATCTGTTTCAAAACGCAATCCTAAACCTTGTCGCGCACTTAAGTATTTATTTCGTTTCGATTTCAAAGGCGTGCTTAAGGTTAAAAAACCGCTTCTCGGTGCGCCATCAAAACCAAGCCATTGCGCACGATACAAAGTGTGAATGTCAATGCATTTTTTAATTCCAGCATGTGCAGGATTCAAGGCAAATTGATGCAAGGACCATTGCGTATATTGCGGCGTTTGTTGTCCAAAAGAAAACGTACTTCCAAGGAGTGAAAGCACAAAAAAGCAATATGTCATCCACGTACTTTTCATCGAATCAACGTAATACTTCCTTTAAATTCTTGTTTATCTGGATCGCGTAGTTCAACAATATAGAAGTAAACGCCTTCAGCCAATTTTCCAGCTTTTCCAGTTCCATCCCACGCTTTTTGTTTCGAATATCCAGTCGATTGAAACACTTCTTGACCCCAACGATCAAAAATGCGTACAAAACAATTCGGGTAATTGCTCACTCCAGTTATTTCCCAAATATCATTCACCTGGTCATCATTCGGCGAGAAGGTAGTTGGAAACACAAGTTCTTCTGTGATTGTAATCGTTACATAATCTTCCAAGGTGCATCCATTTTCAGTAGCACTTAAAGTGAAAACTGTCGTTTCTTCTGGAAATGCAATCGGTGTTAAACTGTTTGGATTACTTACGTAAAAAGTTGGTGACCAAGAATGAACGGGAGCGCTTGTACTTCCCAAAAGAGTTGTACTTGAGCCCGTTGCAATTGTTTGATCTGGTCCGGCATCAAGCGGAAATGAATAAACTGAAATCGCAGGAGTAACCGTTGTAACGATTTCAGCGCATAACAAATAACAACTTGTTTCTACAGAAATAATTGCTCCATCTTGTAAGCTACTTGTTTGGAACGTTGGAAGTGTTGTTGTTGCGACTTCAATACCATTTACAAACCACGTATAGTTTCCTGTATCGGGGCAATCCGTTACTGTTGCATTTGCCGTGAAGATATCATTCAAACAAATGGATGTTGCTCCCGTGGTTAATGTAATTGTTGGAACAGGTCGATCAACAGCAGCGCCACTTATTGAAACATCAAAGGAACATTCTGCGGCAGCTGTAATTCCAGCGCCAGTCATATCTCCAGAAACAACAATGTAATACGTTGTTGAAGGAAGAAGTGCAGCACTTATTAATGAAAAAGGCGTCGTTCCATTCGAAACACAATTGCCAATTGCAGTATATGATGCAGCATTGCAAGGTACAGCAGCTGAAAATAGTTGTGCTTGAAGCGCATTGTCTTGCCCTGGATTCGTTTCAAACACTAAATTGCTAAAATCTACTTGAATCGCTCCTCCAGTTGCATTTGTGGTAAACGTAAACCAAATAGAGTTGTTGGAGGTGAAACAAAAGGTAAAATCATCTTCACATCCTGGACAAAAGGTCTTATTTGCATCAATGTTTGTGACGGAAAATAATTGATTCGGACAAAGTTCTAGAGCAGAATTACAGTTATTGTAGCTTTGTTGTGCCAACAAGTCGTGGTGCAAAAACTGCATTAACAATAAAATAACAACCCATGGTTTCATGTTCTTCAATCCCCTGTTTTTCTAACAAATAACAACAAATTTAATCAGCCTTGGAATAAAATGCATAGTTTTAATCCGCCAAAAACATGAAGTTATGTTTTTTTGGCACAATAATAGGTTTTTTTTCGCCGAACAATTTAATATAATGGCATATGACTAAAATAGTTACTCTCGCATTTGGCCTACTTCTATCGATGGGATCTTTGTTTTCCCAAAAAATAGATTACGATAACAGTTCGAAGTGGTTTTTTGGATTAAATCTAGGAACTACTTGGCAAACAACCGATGTGGCAAATCGCTACAATGTTGGTTGGGGTTTAACCTTAGGGAAATCCTTTAATTACAATTACGGTAAGAAAATCTACTTTGATATTCGTGGCCGTTATTTGAATGGAAACTGGTATGGTCAAGATTACGATACCACTTCGTTGGCAAACTACAACCCAAAGAATTTTCCAACTTTGCAAACGTATAAAGATTCACTTGGGTTTTCTGTCAACAATTTTAAAACAAATGTCCACCGTTTAGGATTGGAATTGGTGTTGCATGCGAATGGAATTCGTGAAAAAACAGGTATCGATCCATATATTTTCGGAGGAGTTGGTTTCACTTGGCACGAAACATCTGGTGATTTAACTACAAATGGATTGTTTGGTGATTCAATTTTGTATGATTATGATCCAGCACTTTTGAATAAATCATATGTAAATGATAAATTAGACAAAGATTACGAAACAGCTTTAACAGGTTCAACTGCAGGTAATTACCGCGTAAAGTTCATGCCTAGTTTAGGTTTTGGTATTGGCTACCAAGTTGGTAAACGCGTTTCAATTGGTTTGGAGCACAAAACGACATTTACCTTAATTGATGATTTTGACGGATACGTGGATGGCTCAAGTAAATACAACGATATCTACCACTATACTTCGGCGTACATTCAATTCCGTTTTAGAAATGGAAGAGAAGAACACACGGAAAACACGGTTAACAACGTTGATAATTACAATACTGCAGGCGGTTGTGTAAAACCAACGATTACGCTTGTTAATCCTGCTTCAAATGGCTTAATGGCTACTGCAATAAATTATCAATTGCTTGCAGATGTAAAAGATGTATTGGGACGCGAAAATATTTCTGTAAAACAAAATGGTGTGAGCAATTACACATTTACGTACAATGCACAAACAGATCGCTTGGAAGCGGGTGTTGTTTTAGTTCCTGGAATGAATACGTTTGAAATTACTGCAACAAATACGTGTGGTTCAGATGTAGAAACAATCACTGTGAATTACGAAGATTGTAAATCACCAATCATTACACTCGTGAATCCAACTTCAAATGGAACTACTGTTTCTACTGCTGCGTATTCATTTAGTGCCTTAGTTCAAAATGCAACAAATCAACAAATTACTGTTTCATTAAACAATGTGAACGTTACGAATTTTTCTTTCAATCCAACATCTGGTTCATTGCAAGGAAATGTGAATTTGGTTGTAGGAGTAAATACATTTGTAATCACTTCTACAAACCAATGTGGAACTGTTTCACAATCGTTTACAGTGAACTATCAAACATGTATTGTTCCATCAATCACTTTAATTTCACCGTCAACTAATGGAACAACAGTTGGTAGTGCGAATTTTATTTTGTCTGCATCCATTCAAAATGGCGCGAACAGTCAAGTAAAAGTAACGCACAACACGCGCACACTTACAAACGTTAATTACAATACTACAACTGGAGCAGTTCAAACAACTGTAACATTAACACCAGGTGTAAATGTTTTTGTGATCACGTCAACAAATAGCTGTGGAACGGATACGGAAACAATTACGGTGAACTATCAAAATTGTGTTCCACCAGCAATTACGCCAATTGCACCTGCATCAAATGGAATGACAGTTTCTTCTGCAAACTTTGTGTTGAATGCAGCTGTGATGAATTCTAACAATGGTCAGGGAATTACTGTTACGCATAACACACGTTCAATCACAAATTTCAGTTTCAATAATGCTTCTAATAACTTGCAAGCATCGTTAACCTTGAATCCAGGATTGAACACAATTGTTATTTCCACAACAAATGCGTGTGGTACGGATACTGAAACAATCACAATTAATTACCAATCATGTTTGGTTCCTGTGATAACTGTTACTTCTCCTGCTTCAAATAACATGCTTGCATCAACAGCAAGTTTCACATTTACTGCATTGGTACAAAATGCTACGAATGGTCAAGGAATAAGTTTGAAATTGAATAACACATCGATTACAAATTTCACATACAACGCGTCAACTGGAGTAGTTCAGTCAACTGTAAATCTTCTACCTGGATTAAACACGTTTGTGTTAAATGTTACAAATTCTTGTGGTTCAGATGTTGAAACAACGGTAGTGAATTATCAACCGTGTGCAATGCCAACGGTAAATATTACAACGCCATTGACAAATGGAATGACTGTTACAAATGCGAACTTTAACTTTAATGCTTTTGTACAAAACGTTTCGAATGCGCAAGGTGTCACATTCTTAGTGAACAATCAAACTATTACGAACTATACGTTCAATACAACAACAGGA
Source organism: Bacteroidota bacterium (assembly GCA_039797785.1). Taxonomy (GTDB): domain Bacteria; phylum Bacteroidota; class Bacteroidia; order Flavobacteriales_D; family Crocinitomicaceae; genus M0103. The sequence goes on from JBDKHH010000410.1 coordinate 4,926, forward strand.
GTATTGCAAGCGAATCTAAATTTGATCCCTGGAATAAATACGTTTGTTCTTACTGCGACAACGTCATGCGGTACAGAAACAAAAACGATTACAGTAAATTATCAAAACTGTATTGCTCCAGTAATTTCACTTGTTTCACCTTCAACAAATGGTACAACTGTTAACAATGCAAACTTTAATTTCGCTGCACTTGTTCAAAACGTTGGTTCTGGTCAACAAGGTGTTTCTTTATCCTTGAACGGTAGAGCAATTACAAATTACAGCTTGAATAATGCAACAGGAAGTTTGACTAGTTCTGTAGTATTGGTGCCTGGATTGAATACATTTATCTTAACGGTAAATACAACGTGTGGAACAGATACAGAAACAATTACAATTAACTATTCTAATTGTACTGCTCCAGTTGTCAATTTTGTTTCTCCAGCGGCGAACGGAACGAATGTTTCTAATGCGACGTTTGTGTTGAATGCAACTGTTCAAAATTCAAACAATGGTCAAGGCATAACATTTACGCAAAACGGAAACAGTATATCAAATTATAGTTTTAATAATTCGAATGGTAGTTTCCAAAGCACTGTTACTTTGGTTCCAGGATTAAATACTTTTGTGCTTAGTTCATTGAATGCGTGTGGAACAGATGCTGAGACAGTGACTGTTACTTACACTCCTTGTGTTGCGCCATCAATTACAATTGTAACGCCAACATCAGCAAACACAACAGTTACTTCAGCAAACTTTACATTGGGTGCATTGATTCTGAATTCAAACAATGGTCAAGGGGTTTCATTGAAACTAAACAATGTTGCTGTTACAAATTATAGCTTCAACAATGCAACTGGAGCACTTCAGGCAAATTTAACCTTGAATCCTGGGGTGAATACAATTGTATTGACATCTACAACATCGTGTGGAACCGATACTGAAACAATTACAGTTAATTACAACAATTGTATTGCTCCTGTAATCACAGTTACAAGTCCAACAACAAATGGTTCAACTGTTACATCAAGTTCATTTAATATTAACGCAACCATTCAAAACGCTACCAACGTGCAAGCTGTTACAATGACCTTGAATGGAAGAACAATCAATAACTACACATTCAATAATGCGAACGGATTGTTCCAAAGCACCTTGAACCTAACGAGCGGACTAAACACAATCGTTATTACAGTGACTTCTCCTTGTGGAACGGATACTGAAACAATTACAGTTAATTACAACAATTGTATTGCTCCGTCAATTTCGCTAGTAATGCCTGCCATGAATGGATCAACAGTTACAACTTCAACGTTTGATGTTGCCGCAACGATTTCAAATGCATCTAATGGCCAAGGAATTACATTAGCTGTAAATGGAAGAGGTATTACAAATTTCAGTTTCAACAATTCAACTGGTGCCTTTTTAAGTACTGTGAATTTAACTCCTGGATTGAATACGATTGTCTTATCAATCACAACACCGTGTGGTACGGATGCAGTTACCTTGACAGTGAATTATAGTAACTGTGTTCCACCAACTGTAAGCTTAACAAATACAGTTGCGAACGGAGCAACAGTGAGTAATTCAGCGTTTACGTTTAGTGCATTGTTGGTAAACATGGGCACAGGACAAGGAATTACGTATTCGTTTAACGGTAATAATTCAGTTCCTGCGAACTTTAACAGTACAACAGGTGCATTGACAAGTAATGTTACATTGGTTAGTGGATTGAACACGTTCATTGTGAATGCAACAAATGCTTGTGGAACGGCTTCACAACAATACACTGTGATTTATAAACCATGTGTGTTACCAGTTATCACATTTGTGAATCCAGCAAGTTCAGTTATCAACGTTAGTTCACCTTCATTCACATTAAATGCTCAAGTGTTAAATGTTGAAAACAGTTCAAACATTGTATTCACACAAAATGGAACACAATTAACAAACTTTACATTCAATTCAGCAGTTGGATTGGTAGGAAAAATTACGTTGAATGCAGGTGCAAATATATTTGTAGTTACTGCAACGAATCCATGTGGAACAACGACACAAACGGTAACAGTTTATTACACCCCGTGCAGTTTGCCGGCAATAGTTCTTGGTAATCCTTCAACAAGCGGAACAACCGTTAATTATGCATCCATGAATTTCTCAGCCAATGTATTGAATCTGACACCTTCTTCGACAGTTACTGTTATGCAAAATGGGAATACACTTTCTGGTCTTAGTTTCAACTCTTCAACAGGTTTATCAGGAAAAGTAAATTTAACTTCAGGTTTAAATACATTTATAATCACTGCAACAAACGAATGCGGAACTGTAACAGAAACAGTTACAATAAATTATACACCATGTTTACCACCGGTAATCACTTTCACTAATCCAACTGAGAATGGATTGACCGTTTCAAATCCAAGTTTCACTTTTGCTGCTTCAATTTTGAATGCGGGAATTGGAAATCCAATTGTTGTTAAGCTAAACAATCGTACAGTTGTTAATTACAGTTTAAACGCTGCAACCGGTATGTTTACAAGCGCTGTTCAACTTACTCAAGGTGTAAATACATTAACATTGACATCGACAAATGAATGTGGAACAACAACAGAAACAATAACTGTTAATTATGTCCCAACAGTGACAGAAGGCGGAAATAATAATGGTGGATCAACTGAAAACGGTTCTGGATCAAATGGGAACGGTGGTCAAATTGGACAAGCGAAAATTACGATTTGTCATACAGAAAAAGGAGTATCAACAACGATGGAAATTCCATTAGCTGATTGGCCAACATATCAAGCACTTGGTGCCACTGCAGGTCCATGTCCAGAAAACAAAGAAAAATCGGATGGAAAACCAGTATTAAAACCAACTGAAACAACACCAAAAACGCCAGCATCAGGACGTGGAGGTTTGTAAAATACCATCTTAGAAGTAGAAAAGCCGTTCAATTTGAACGGCTTTTCTTTTTTAAAGTGCACGATAAATTTTTAAAAATCAATTCATCTAATTATATTCGCAACCTTAAAGAAAAAAGAAAATGGCATTAATCGGAAAAATTCGAGAAAAATCTGTATTACTAGTAGTGATTATTGGACTTGCTTTGGTGGCTTTCATTTTGGGAGCATACGGCAAAATGGGATCAGGTTCTGATGAGCAAGTTGGTTATGGAACAGTATTCGGTGAAATGGTTGACTTCAAGAAATATGAAGAAGCTAACAACTTGTTTCAGCAACAAGATCAAATGCAGTTTCAACAACAACAAAGAGAATATACTCAGAAAGACCAAGATGCTTCTGCGGATAAAGCTTGGAACTATGTTGTGGAAACAATCATTTTTGAACAAGAATATGAGGCTCTTGGAATTGATGTAAGTGAAAACGAGTTAAAATCGTACTTGTACGGTCAAGATGGTTTTTCAGTTTTACCTGAATTACAACAAGGTTTTACGGATTCTATCACAGGAATGTTCAATTACAAATTGTTAGAAAAACGTATTCAAGAGATGGAAACATCTGCTGACCCAGCGGTTAAAAAACAATGGGAGGATGCTAGAAAGCAATTTACAGACAAAAGAAAACAAGAAAAATACTTTGCTTTAGTTGGTCAAGGATTGTATGTTACAAAATTGGAAGCTGAGGAAGAATATTATGCTCAAAAAGAAGTAAAAGGTATTTCTTATGTTGTTAAACGTTACAGTGAAATTCCTGATGAGGATATCAAGGTTTCGGATGATGAGTTGAAAGCATATTACGAAGAGCATAAGAACGATAAAAAATACGAAAACAGAAGTGCAAGTAGAGAAGTTCGCTACTTTGATGTTGTAGTAAATCCATCTAAATATGATTCAATCCGTTTTAGTCGTGAAATGAATGTATTGAAGAAAGAATTTGCAACGACTCCAAATGATTCATTGTTTGTTTTGAAAAATAGTTCAATTCCGTTCTATTCGTCTGCAAAAACTGCTACAGCAGTGCCAGAAGACAATGAAAAAGCACAAAAATTACAATCGTATCCGAAATATATGGATACTGTTTTCAAAACAGCTACAATTGGTCAAGTTGTTGGTCCATACGATAGCCGTGGAAATGTTGTGATTTCTAAAGTTATTGGATTTACGCCTTCACGTTTGAAAGCACGTCACATTTTGATTAGTACGAACCAATCAAAAGACAAAAAGATAATTGCTCAAAAACAAAAAATTGCAGATAGTTTAGTGAAATTAATCAACAAGGATAATTTTACTGAGTTTGTTATGAAGTATTCTGAAGATCCAGGTTCGAAACAATCAGGTGGTGTTTATGACAATTTCCTTGAAGCGGATATGGTTCCAGAATTTTCTACTTTCTGTGCTACGCAGCCAGTTGGATCAATTGGAGTAGTGAAAACTGATTTTGGTTTCCACATCATTGAAGTTATGGAAAGAGACGCAAGTACTTTCCCTGTATTAGCTTCTGTTGCAAAAACGTTTAAACCTAGTCAAGAAACAGCTGATAGAAAAGACAGTGAAGTTTATTCTTTATTGTACAAATTGGATGCGAAACTTACTAAAATTGAAGACATCAGAAAGAAATTAGCGATGTTTGATACGCTTGCGCAACAAGCAGGTTATTTCGTTCGTCCTTTGAGTATTTTGGAAGAGTCACCAAAATTGTACGGATTTACTACAACGTTGGCAGAAGATAAAATCTTGAAATTAGCGTTTAACGAAGAGGCTAAAGTTGGTGATATGACAACTGCTCCAATTAAGGATAAAGAACGTTATGTCATTGCAATTGTATCATCAATTCGTGAAAAAGGAGTTCCAACATTTGAAGATGCTGAGATTGTTATGAAACGTGATTTGATTGAAGAGAAAAAAGCAAAACGTTTCACAACCTTATTATCAAAAGATAAATCATTGAAAGCAATCGCTAAACGTGCAAATTCAGAAGTGATGAAAGCAGAAGTTACGTTTGCTAACCCTCAAATTACAGGTGCTGGTTTCGAACCTGAAGTAATTGGTTCATTGTTTTCAGGATTAAAAAATGGTCAGAAAACGCTTCCAATTAAAGGAAAATTAGGAGTGTACGTTATCCGTATTGATAAAACGGTTAAAGCGCCGTCAGCTGCTAATTTCAATGCAGAAAGAGATCAATTGTTATCTGCTGCAAAAGGAAACATTCAAGGAATGGTTATGAATGGCTTGAAAAAGAAAGCTGAAGTAATGGATAACCGTCGTTTCTTGAAAGCTGGAGTAAGAAGATAAGAATAGAATAGATATATTGAAAAGGTGTCACAGCAACGTGACACCTTTTTTTATACAATAGCATATTTTTTTCCGGGCAAAGCCTTTAGTATTCCCTTCATTTCTAAATGGAACAACTTGACATTTAAAGTGGAAATTGGAATTTTTGTTTTAAATGAAATCACATCAATGTGATCATTTTCGGAAGCATGTAATGATTGAATGATTGTTTGCTCAAGATTGTCCAATTCAATTAAGCAACTTCGTTGAACTCCTCTTTTTGCCTCCATCTGTTCTTTGTCCCAACCCATTTGAGTGAGGAAATCGTCGGCATTTAAAATCATTTGTGCTTTTTGTTGTTTAATTAACTGATTACATCCGGCAGAATATTGTTGCCCGACATTTCCCGGAAAAGCAAAGACATCTCGATTATAATCATTCGCAAGTTCAGCGGTGATTAAGGAGCCACCTGAATTTTTACTTTCAACAACAATTGTAGCATCGGAGAGTCCTGCAACGATTCGATTCCGCATAGGGAAATTTTCTCGATCTGGTTTTGTTCCCGGAATAAATTCAGTCAATAAACCACCATTTGAAAACATCATTTCAGCAGTTTTTCGATGCGCACTTGGATACAAACGATCTAAACCATGACCTAAAATACCGAGTGTTTCTATTCCATATTTGACACTTAATTGATGCGCAATAATATCAATTCCATAGGCCATTCCGCTGATAATTTGAATGTTACTAGACGTGAGATGAGATATCAACTCTTCGCACAATTCCCCACCATATTTTGTTGCATTTCGGGTTCCAACAATGGCAACACTTTTTTCTGGGTTACAAGAGAAATGACCTTTACTATACAAGAGCAATGGCGCGTCGTCACATTGTTTTAAACGTCTAGGATAGTTTCCGTCTAAGTAAAAATGTGTCTGAATGTTGTTTTTGACACAGTAGTTTGCTTCCGCTTCTGCTTTAATTAATGCACTTTTTCGATCGATTTGCTTAAGAACTGATTTTCCAATGCCTGTTTTCGCATGAATAGCTGGGAGTTTTTCATGAAATACAGCTTCGACCGAGCCGAGTTTAGAAACAAGTAAACTTGCTTTTTTTGGACCGATTCCATGGAGAAATGTGAGCCCAATTTGATAATGTAGGTTGCTATTGTTCAATGTAAAATGTATTAAGGTTATCTTGAAGTTATGAAAAATTACGCGATTATTAAGTCGACTTCAAACTTTTTTCTTTTTTGAATAACAATGCTATTTAAATAGCTATTTTTATATATAAACTATAGAAATCTGTATAAATGATTCGAGAGGCACTACTATTTTGTATGCTTTTACCACTGACCCTTTTTTCTCAAATTGAAGGAAAAATTTTAGATAATGAGACCAATGAACTACTAAGTGGTGTAAAAATAACTGCATCAACAGGCGAGAAGACAGTTAGTAATAATGAAGGAAAGTTCTATTTACAATCAACCGTTTTTCCAGTAGCACTTATTGTTTCAATGCCGACATATGTAACCGATACGATTGTCTTGTCAAATGCAACTAGCATTACGATTCGCTTGAAGGTTGAAGTTCGTTCAATTGAATCTGTTGTTGTTACGGCCGGTCGTCGAACACAACGGGTGGAGGACGTTCCTATTTCTATGGAAATTATTAAACCTGCTTTAATAAGTAATAAAGGTATTACGGATTTGGAGAAGGCTGTTGATCAAAGCCCTGGAGTGTATGCCATGGATGGTCAAGTAAGCATCCGTGGTGGTGGTGGTTATTCCTATGGAGCAGGAAGTCGTGTTTTGTTGCTTTGGAACGGGATTCCAATGTTATCTCCTGATATTGGAGACGCGAAATGGAATTCGATTCCAATGGAAAATGCCTCACAAATTGAAATTCTGAAAGGTGCATCTTCTGTACTTTATGGAAGTGGAGCTTTGAATGGAATTATATCATTGAATGAGCGTGAACCTGACAAAAAAGGTTCCTTTAATGCAACCGTTCAAACGGGAATATATTGTGATCCTAAACGAGAAAGCCTAAAATGGTGGACAAAAAATCCGATGTTTCATTCATTTGATGTGTACTACGGAAAAATGAAAAATCGCTTTGGGTACACGCTTTCCGCAAATGGTTTTACTTCAGATGGTTTTAGAAAAGGTGAGGTTGAAGATCGTGCAAGGGTGAGTGGATCATTTTTGTATAAGCCCTTGAAAATTCAAAACTTGAAAGCAGGAGTTTTTTATAATTTTCAATATCAATATGTTGGTGCTTTTATACTTTGGGAAAGCGATTCATTGGGTTATATTGCGCAGGGCGGAATGGATCCGAAATCTTCAGCTTCCACAATTAGTTATCAAAAGGCAATTCGTGTCAATGTAGATCCGTATATTAAATACATCGATAAAAAGAACAATAAGCACGAATTAAAAACACGTTATTATCTTGTAACTACGGGTGATTTGACAAATATTTATGCTTCTTCCAAAGCTGAATTGTATTATGCAAACTATCAATTTCAACGACAATTTAAGAATAAAACGAATTTAATTGTTGGGACAACTTTATCGTCCAACCAAATTATTAGTACTGTTTTCGGAAATCATGGTTCGATTAATAGTGGAACATATGCTCAGTATGAAGTGAAATTAAAAAAGCTTGAAGTGACAATTGGTGGTAGATTTGAATACTTCAAACAGGATGAACAGGAACCAGATTCTAAGTATGTAATCGGAAAAACAACTTTGCCTGTTTACCCTGTGATTCGAACTGGTTTACACTACAAATTGGCAAATTACACACATCTTCGTGCTTCTTTTGGACAAGGAATTCGTTTTCCTTCTGTCGCTGAACGATTCGCTGCGACGTCCACAGGTGGTGTTGTCATTTTTCCGAATCCAAATGTCAGACCAGAGACAGGTTGGGCCGCTGAACTTGGAATTAAACAAATAGTGAAAATTGGTGATTGGAAAGGAATGATTGATGTTGCTGGTTTTATCAATCAATACGACAATATGATGGAATATACGTTTGGCATCTATAATCCTGATACGGTCATATTAACCCCGAGCAATTTAACCGATTGGGTTGGATTTAAATCAAAAAATGCTGAAAAAGCACGTATTACGGGTGTTGAATTTTCGTTTAATAGTCAAGGGAAAATTGGAGATATTGAAATCATTTCTTTATTAGGGTACACCTACATGAACCCAATTTCGTTGAACACAAATCCCGGATATATTTCAATGTTTTCCGACACAAGTAGAAATCTTTTGAAATATCGTTTTAAACACCTCGCAAAAGCAGATATTGAATTCAACTACAAGAACATAAGTATTGGATTTTCTTCGCGATACAATAGTTACATGTGGAATATTGACAAGGTTTTTGAGGAAGATCTCGATCCAACAGCCAACGAGCTTTATGTGCTTCCTGGATTAAAAGAATATCGACTCAGTCATCAGGAGGGCAGTTTAGTTTTTGATGCGAGAATCGCGTATACACTTAAAAAGAAATTAAGAATTGGGCTAATAATGAATAATGTTTTCAATACCGAATATGTGAGTCGACCAGCTGATTTGCAGGCACCAAGAACTGTTATTTTTCAACTGCAATATAAATTTAATGGTTAGGCTTTTACTATTTGAATCATTTTGTTTATCAAATTATGTATTTTAGCGCACTTGCGAAAACAGATAAAAACTCTATTACTATGAAATATTTAGTACTATTTATACTTTTTTCCCCATTAGCTGTCTTTGGACAAATTAAAGGAAGAGTACTACAAGAAGACACCAAAGAACCAGTGATTGGAGCAAAAATTATTGCATCAAATGGAGCCAAGGCAATTACTGATATTGATGGGATTTTTCTAATGGATATTACAGAATATCCGGTAACGCTAATTACGTCAATGCCAACCTACAATTCAGATACGACAATTGTAAAAGCTTCTGGAGATGTAAATATTGAGTTGTCTCTTACCGTTAAAAATCTATCGACGGTTGTTGTTTCAGCAAGTAGAAGAACACAGGCGATTGAAGACGTTCCTGTTTCGATGGAAATTTTGAGACCTGCCCTAATTGATAATAAGGGAATTACAGATTTAGAGCAAGCAGTTGATCAAAGTCCAGGTGTTTATGCAATGGACGGACAGGTTTCCATTCGTGGAGGATCAGGGTTTGCTTACGGAACGGGAAGTCGTGTTTTATTGCTTTGGAACGGAATGCCGTTACTTTCTGGATATGCAGGAGATACACAGTGGAATGCGATTCCAATGGAACAAGCTTCTCAGATTGAAATTATGAAAGGAGCATCATCTGTTTTGTATGGAAGCGGTGCTTTGAACGGTGTAATTTCATTGTCTGAAAAAGAACCTGGATTAAAACCAGAAACAAAAATTAAAATACAAGCAGGTATTTATGACAATCCGGCAAGAGCATCATTAAAATGGTGGTCGAAAAACCCAATGAATCAAGAAGTTGAAGCGTATCGCGGACAAATGTTCAATAAAATGGGTTACACTGTTTCATTGACAGGCTTTCATAATGATGGTTATCGTCAAGGAGAATCTGAGTATAGAGGTAGAATAGCGGGTACAATTTATTTCCGTTCTTTAAAAATGTCGCGTTTAAAAGCTGGAATTGGCTATAATTTTCAACAACAAAAAACAGGAAACTTCTTAATTTGGGAAAGTGATAGTTTGGGTTATACTCCAAGCGGTGGTGCCGATACAAGTTTGGCTTCTTCTACATTAACGTACAATAAAGGAACGCGTTTGTTTTTGGATCCATACGTGCGCTTCATGGACAAAAATAATAATAAGCACATATTAAAAGCACGTATGTACTATGCTTACAATGAGAATTTAACGAACGTAAGTCAAAGCAATGGTGCAACAATTTATTTTACGGAATATCAAATTCAACGCAAATTTAAGACAGGAACAAACGTAACTGCTGGTATTTCGAATATCTACAATACAGTTTCTTCCAATTTGTTTGGAGATCACACCTCGAATAATGCGGCAATTTATGCGCAGTTCGATCAAAAGATTAAAAAATTAGACATCACGGCTGGTGTGCGCGTTGAGCATTTTCAAATGGATGGTAGAAGAGGAGATTCTGATTTTATGATTTCCAAAAAAGATTCAACTACCATTCCTGTTTATCCAATTATGCGTATTGGATTGCATTATGAATTATTCAAGTATACACATTTGCGCGCGTCTTTTGGACAAGGAATTCGTTATCCATCCGTTGCTGAACGTTATACGCAAACAAATGTTGGAGCCTTGAACATTTTCCCAAATCCAGGTTTGAAACCAGAAATTGGTTGGGCTGCAGAAGTAGGTGTGAAACAAATTGTTAAAATGGGAGAATGGAAAGGAATGCTTGATTTAGCTGGTTTCATCAATGATTATAGTAATATGATGGAATTTACGTTTGGTATTTATAATCCAGACTCTGTTGCGCTAACACCTTCTAATCTAACACAATACATTGGTTTTCAAGCACAAAATGCGGAAAGAGCTAGAATCTCAGGTTTTGAAATATCATTCAATAGTACTGGAAAACTTGGTCCTATTGAAGTAGTGTCATTGATTGGTTACACCTACATGAATCCAATTTCAATGAACAACAATCCGAATTATTTGGCTAATTTTTCTGATACGTCAACGAATTTATTAAAATACCGTTTCAAGCATTTAGCGAAAGCGGATGTTGAATTAACATATAAAAAATACAGCTTAGGATTTTCGTGTCGCTACAATAGTTTCATGAGTAACATCGATCGTGTTTTCGAAGAGGATTTGGATCCAACGGTGAATGAAGTGTATATTTTGCCAGGCTTAAAAAAATACCGAGCTGAGCACAATACTGGAAACCTGGTTATCGATGCGCGCATTGGATATAAAATTAATGACCATTTTAGAGTTGGTTTCATGGTAAATAATTTGTTGAATGCAGAATACACAACGCGTCCTGGAGATATTCAGCCGCCAAGAGCGTATTTGATGCAGTTGCAAATGAAATTCTAAGGCACTAGTTGAGTTCAAAATATTCAGTAGCTTTGAATTTCTAATGATTGATTTATGAAGGTACTTGGTATTATTCCTGCGCGTTATGCATCTTCTCGTTTTCCTGGTAAACCCTTGATTGACCTAAAAGGAAAATCAATGATTCAACGAGTGTTTGAAGGAGCAAAAAAATCTACGCGAATTACAGAAGTAATTGTTGCGACGGACGATCAACGTATTTTTGATGAAGTTCAACGCTTTGGTGGAAAGGTAATGATGACCAAAGAAAGCCATCCAAGCGGAACAGATCGTTGTGCCGAAGTAGCTAGTCATTTTCCAGATATGGATGTTGTAATTAATATCCAAGGAGATGAACCACTGGTTGATTATCGTCAATTGGAACAATTAATTGATGCTTTCATTGAGCCTAAAACAGACATTGCAACATTGGGAAATCTTTCGTTAACGCAAGAAGATGTAGATAATCCCAATCGAATAAAAGTTGTTGTAAACGCCAAAAATTCAGCCTTGTATTTTAGCCGAAGTGCAATACCGAACTCCTATCACTCAAAAGGAAATCCGCTTGAAAAGTATCCGTACATGCGTCACATTGGCTTGTATGCTTATCGTTCGACTGTTTTACAAGAATTGACACAATTGGAACCGACGGCCTTAGAAAAAATTGAATCATTGGAACAATTGCGTTGGTTGTATCATGGATATTCAATTCAATTAGTAGAAACAACAATCGAAACACCAAATATCGACGTTCCAGAAGATGTCGAAAAAGTTCTTGAATTTTTGTAACCCTTTCTTCACAATTTCGTAACTTGCAGAGGTTGACCTAATTTGTTAACTTTGAAGCATGGTAACAGTTGAACATCTTATTGGCGAATTATTATTACGACACAATTGCGTGATAATTCCATCGTTTGGTGGTTTTGTTGCAAAACAAGCGTCAGCGTCAATTGATTACCGCAATGGCTTAATTTCTCCTCCTAAAAAATCCTTGTTGTTTAATCGTCAGTTGATTAACAATGATGGTTTATTAATTGCCGAATTGGCTGTTCAAAATTCAATTCATTACAACGAAGCAACGGAAGCTGTGCGTGAAATAGTTGAAAAATGGAACACTCAATTGCGCAACGGTGAACGAATTACCATTGATAAAGTTGGTTTCTTGTTTTTTGATCCAGAAAAAAATATCTGTTTCGAACAAGATCGTTTCTTCAATTTGTTGTTAGAATCGTATGGTTTAGGAAAAGTGCATTTCTTGACTGAATCAGATGTTCAATTGGTACAAAAAACAACGATAGAAAAGGCAATTATTGAAAGTGAAAAAACAGATGCGCAACCAGCCATTGTTTTTAATACAGAAAAAGAAGCACAAAAAACAGTTCAAGCAGAACCAATTGTTATTCAACATCCAGCATTAAAATCAAGAACTAAAGTGTGGCGCTATGTTGCGGCTGCTTGTTTCTTGCCAATTGCATTCTATTCGTTTTGGTTACCGATGAAAACGAACGTTTTACAGTCAGGTGTTATTTCAATCAATGATTTTAATCCGTTCCATAAAAGTCAGCTTAAAGGAAGTGTTAACACCGTAAAGGAAGCAACACATCAAACGATGACGTTTAATTTGGACAATGCGATTTCAGTTGTCAACGATAAATACAACGAACGCCCTTACAATTTAGCGGGTGATTTAGATTTTATTACAACGGATACAAACAAAGAAGTAGTAGAAACGATTAGTGAAACACCTAAATCACAGTCTTATTCAAGAGAGTACATTGTAGGCTGTTTCAGCAGTGAAGAAAACGCCAATAAATTGATTCAATCCTTAAAGCAAAAAGGAGTGAATGCTTACATTCTTGATGTAACAAATGGTCTTCATCGCATTAGTGCTGGTGGTGCGAACTCTGAAGCAGAACTACAAACTGTTATTTCTGGCGTTCAAGCTGCTGGTCAACAAGGTTGGATTCTTAAAAAATAACCTTTCATTCTTTCTTTAAAGGCATTCATCCTACTTTGGCACAAGTTTGGATGATTTCGATTATCTTTACTTTTCTAAAATCAAAAACG
>JBDKHH010000411.1:0-4072 GCA_039797785.1 Bacteroidota bacterium
AAATACCAGAAAGAATTGGATAAAAAATTTGTTAAGATTCCTATTTCAATCGAAAAGGCGAAACCTTACTTCAATGTTCAGTTGAAAATGCAGGATACTTATATTCAATCAAAGATGTTGATAGATATCGGGAATAGCGATGCAATTTGGGTTTTTCAAAATTATACTGAAGGGATTAATGTACCTAAAAAGAATTTTGACGATTTTTTAGGAAAAGGATTTAGTGGTGATATCGTGGGCAAAAGAGCAAAAATAAGTGAATTAAAAATGGCTGATTTTAAGTTTACTACTCCAATTGTTGCATTTCCTGACTCGAGTTCGTTGAAGCATGTTAAAATGGTCGATAATAGAGTAGGTTCTATTGGTGCTGAAATCTTTAGGAGATTTAAAGTTGTTTTTGATTATGAAAGAGGGACGATATATCTTAAGAAAAATGCGAATTTCAAATCTCATTTTAAGTATAATAAAAGCGGTATTGAGATTGAGCAAAATGGTTTGAAATGGGTTGAAGATTATGTGAAACTTGAAAATAATCTTTTGAAATCGGACGGCTCAAGTAATGAAGAATTTGGGAGAGTAATTATTAATAATTATAAATATAAATTCGAGTTAAAACCGAATTATGTTATTGCTAACATTCGCAAAAAATCAGCTGCCGAAAGATGTGGTTTGCGAGTAGGAGATGAGCTTGTTTCTGTTAGTGGCGTGCCAGTCTTTAAGTATTCGCTTCAAAAAATAAACAATCTTTTTATGGTGGAAGAAGATAAAAATATCACCATAGTGGTTTTAAGAGATAATAACAAATTAAAGTTCACTTTCAGGTTAGAAAGTGAACTTTAAAATAGTTTTATATAACTTCTCCTTTGATTTTTAAAGCAACTCTACCATTTTCTTGATTTACGGCATTAGTTTCAACAGTGATGGTTTTTCTGATAGGTCCCGGAGTCATATTGTATTTTACTTCTATTTTGCCACTTTGTCCAGGTTGAATAGCCGAAGTGGGCTTGCTCAAAATGCTGCATTCTTTGGTAGATAGGATATTGATGATTTGTAGAGGAGCATCCCCAGTATTTTTAAATTCAAAGGTTCGAATCCCGTTGTCAGAATTTTTATTGATTTTACCGAAATCAATTGTATTGTCTGGTGCCGAAAATTCAATTTTTGGTCCATTCTGGCTGTAAATCGATACAGAAAAGAGTACAGCGGTTATTGCAATGATAAGATTTTTCATATAAGTAGATTTTTTTGGGTTGAGTAAATATAGTTTGTTTTAATTAGAGTACAAATTATTAATTCGCTTTTTATACTCTACTTTATTAATTACTTTTGCCAACGGTACACATACAAATATCGAACCAAAAACTAAATGTGGTATTGTTTACTTTCTTTTAGTTTGATATTCAAGGACCTAAAAACATACAATTACTAATAAAACGTATCTATTATAAAATGAGTATTCCTGCACAATTTGACGCTAAAACCATTGAGAATAAATGGTATGCTTACTGGATGAAAAACAATTATTTTCATTCGGAACCAGACCATAGAACTCCTTACACCATTGTAATTCCACCTCCAAATGTTACAGGAGTTTTACATATGGGACATATGTTGAATAATACGATTCAAGATGTTTTAATCCGAAGAGCTCGTTTGAAAGGTTTTAATGCTTGTTGGGTGCCAGGAACGGACCACGCATCGATTGCTACAGAAGCAAAAGTAGTGGCTAAGTTAAAATCAGAAGGCATCAATAAAGCCGATTTGACTCGTGAAGAATTTTTGAAGCACGCCTACGATTGGACAGATAAATATGGTGGAACCATTTTAGAACAATTGAAACAATTAGGTTGCTCTTGTGATTGGGATAGAACCAAATTTACAATGGATGCAGATATGTCGGCTTCTGTTATCAAATCTTTTGTGGATTTGTATAACAAAGGAATGATTTACCGCGGCTACCGAATGGTAAATTGGGATCCTGAAGCGAAAACTACTTTGTCTGATGAAGAGGTAATTTATGAAGAACAACAAGGAAAGTTGTTTTTTCTAAAATACAAAATTGAAGGGTCGGAAGATTTCTTGACGGTAGCGACTACGCGTCCTGAAACGATTTTTGGAGATACTGCAATTTGTATCAATCCAAATGATGAACGTTTTACCCATTTAAAAGGAAAGAAAGCGATTGTACCTATTTGTGGTCGTGTAATTCCAATTATCGAAGATGAGTATGTAGATGTGGAGTTTGGTACGGGTTGTTTGAAAGTGACTCCAGCACACGATATGAATGATAAGACGCTAGGAGAGAAACATAATTTAGAGATTGTTGATATTTTCAATGAAGATGCTACTTTAAATAGTTTTGGTTTGCACTACCAAGGA
Organism: Bacteroidota bacterium; assembly: GCA_039797785.1. Classification (GTDB taxonomy): domain Bacteria; phylum Bacteroidota; class Bacteroidia; order Flavobacteriales_D; family Crocinitomicaceae; genus M0103. Next base: position 2,380 of record JBDKHH010000411.1, read on the forward strand.
AAAGATCGTTTTGTAGTTCGTGCCGAAATTGCTCAGGAACTAGAGTCAATAGGTGCTTTGGCTAAAACAGAAATTCATTTAAATAAAGTAGGAACCTCTGAAAGAACTAAGGCGGTAATCGAACCAAGATTGTCTGACCAATGGTTCTTAAAAATGGATGATTTAGTAAAACCAGCGATTAAATCGGTTTTAGAAGATGGTGATATTAAATTACATCCTTCTCGTTTTAACAATACCTATGCGCATTGGTTGAACAACATTCGCGATTGGAATATTTCCCGTCAATTGTGGTGGGGACAACAAATTCCAGCTTATTTCTATGGTGACGGTAAAGAAGATTTTGTAGTAGCTGAAAATATTGAAGAGGCTTTAGCCTTAGCCAAAGAAAAAACTTCTAACTCCTCACTTCTAACCTCTGACCTTCGTCAGGATCCAGATGCTCTTGATACTTGGTTTTCTTCTTGGTTATGGCCAATGTCTGTTTTTGGTGGCATAATGGATCCTGAAAATGAAGATTTTAAATACTATTATCCAACGAATGATTTGGTTACAGGACCAGATATTTTATTCTTTTGGGTAGCTAGAATGATTATTGCAGGATATGAATATGCTGGTGAAAAACCATTTACGAATGTGTATTTAACGGGATTGGTTCGTGATAAACAACGTCGCAAAATGTCGAAGTCTTTGGGGAATTCTCCGGAGCCTTTGGAATTAATTGAAAAGTTTGGGGCCGATGGTGTTCGTGTAGGATTGCTTTTGAGTGCTTCTGCAGGAAACGACATTATGTTCGACGAAGAATTATGCAATCAAGGAAAAGGTTTTTCTAACAAAATTTGGAACGCTTTCAAATTGATCAAAGGTTGGGAAGTTTCTGAAACGATTCCACAACCCGAATCTTCAAAAGTTGCCATTGAATGGTACGAAGCGAAGTTGCAACAAGCCTTGGCTGAGATTGAAGACAATTTTGAAAAGTATAGAATTTCAGATGCTTTGATGGGAATTTACAAATTGGTTTGGGATGATTTCTGTTCTTGGTTCTTAGAAATGATCAAACCTGCTTACCAACAACCAATTGATAAAGCTACGTTTGATAAAGCCATCGAAATGTTGGAAAACAATATGAAATTATTGCATCCGTTTATGCCTTTCTTGACAGAGGAAATTTGGCATTTAATCGCGGATAGAACCAAAGAAGAGGCTTTAATTGTTTCGACTTGGCCAGAGATTAAGCCATTCAACGCTCAATTAATAGCTGATTTTGAAAATACAATCGAAGTAATTTCTGGAATTAGAACCATCCGTAAAGACAAGAATATTCCGTTTAAAGATACTATTGAATTGAAAGTGGTGAACAATGATAAAGCTTCTACGTATTTCGATGCAATAGTAACTAAATTGGGGAATATAACTTCATTAGCATACGTTTCAGAAAAAGTGGATGGCGCTTTGTCTTTCCGTGTAAAATCGAATGAATATTTTATCCCGATTACTGGAAATATTGATGTTGCAGCTGAAATTGCTAAATTGACAGAAGAATTGAACTACACTAAAGGCTTTTTGAAATCGGTACAAGGAAAATTAGCGAATGAAAAATTTGTGGCTGGCGCACCTGAGAAAGTAATTGAAATGGAACGCAAAAAAGAAGCCGATGCCTTAGCAAAAATTGCTACTATTGAGCAAAGTTTGGCGG
>JBDKHH010000412.1:0-3386 GCA_039797785.1 Bacteroidota bacterium
GCATAAAACGCAACACCAATAATCCCAAGTTTATGTTTAATGCGAACGATTAGTTTATTGGTTTTAGTGAACTTCTTTTTTTGCTTCAAAGGAATACCTGTTTCAAGCGATTTAAGAATCAATTCTTTGCGTTTTTTGTGCGCTCTTTTTAGAAAGTATTCACTTGAGAAAAAGAAGATTGCGGCACTTAACAAGGCTCCAGCAACGCAAACAATATATGTTTCGACGAACGATAATCCAGCTTTCGGTCCACCAAAAGGAGTGAACAAAAATTTGATCATTGAAAAGCCAAAAAAGCCGATGTATTTACCCCAAAGCATCTAGAAAAGAATTAACATTTTTCACCGTAAGCCAAATCTCCAGCATCACCTAATCCTGGAACAATATACGATTGAGCAGTTAATTCAGCATCAATTGCACCAACCCAAATTTGTGTGGTTTCAGGTAAATGTCTTTTAACATATTCCAAAGCATCAGGCGTTGCAATTGCTGAAACGATAATGACGCGATTTGGTTTTCCTTGTTTCAAAATGGCTTTATAAACCATCACCATTGAACTTCCTGTAGCTAACATCGGATCGCTGATGATGACTGTTCTATTATCCAATTTAGGGGAAGCTAAATATTCCACGTGAATATCAAAATCCTCAACAGTCGTATGTTTTCTATACGCAGAAATAAATGCACTATCTGCTTTGTCAAAATAGTTCAACAATCCTTGATGCATTGATAAACCTGCGCGTAAAATTGTTGCTAAAACGGGCTGTTCTTTAATGGTATGTACATTTGCAACACCTAAAGGAGTTGTAACATTCGTTGGTTCAAACTCCAAAGTCTTAGAAACTTCATAGGCCATTATTTCTGAAATACGTTCCATATTTCGTCTAAAGCGCATTGCGTCCTTTTGAATATTAACATCTCGAATTTCTGATAGAAAAGAGGAGAAAATTGAATTGGTGTTTGATAGATTGTGTACCATTTTGTTGTGCTTTGCTATAAAAGTAATTGATTTTATAGAAATTTCATTGCTTTCACTCCTAATAAATGCAAAAAGAAGCGAACTAATTTATTCAGGCAGTTAAAAAAAGGTAAATTTGCATGCATGTCAGAAAAAGCGACCATTAATATCTCCATTTTTAAGCGTTTGGTTTCCCATTTGAAGCCGTATAGAAAAACGTTTGCTTTAGCTGTATTTTGTTCTGTGACACTTGCTTTACTTGGTGTTTCTCGTCCAATCTTGATTGGTTCAATGGTGAAAAATTACATTGATATCGATTTGAAAAAAGAATCGCCTCAACCAGAAATGCTTTTGTTTTGGACCTTGATTATTCTCGGTATTTTATTTCTCGAGCAAATCGTACAATTTATTGGGTCCTATTTTTCTAATTTAATTGCACAATCAATTATCAATGATATTCGTAAAAAACTGTTTGGGCATCTTTTGACCTTCAGAATGCGTTATTTTGATAAAACACCAGTTGGTGCGTTGGTTACCAGAGTTGTTTCCGATTTGGAAGCAATTACGGAAGTGTTTTCTGCAGGATTAATGGATATTCTTGGCGATTTATTCCTGCTCATTTTGATCGTAATTACAATGTTCGTGATGAATTGGGAATTGGCCTTAATGACCATTATTCCGATTCCGATTTTATTGTATGCTACGCGTATTTTTGCTCGTGCCATGCGCGATTCCTTTCAGTTGGAAAGAGTTCAGGTGAACAAGCTGAATACCTTCGTGCAAGAACGAATCACGGGAATGGCAATTGTTCAGTTGTTTAACCGTGAACGAAAAGAATACGAAAATTTCGAAACAATTAATAAAGGTCATCGTCAAGCACACATCAATGCAGTTTGGGCCAATTCAATCTTCTTTCCGGTTGTAGAATTATTGAGTTCTTTATCAATCGCTTTGTTGCTTGTTTATGGTGCGTTACATGTTTCTGGAAAAACACCGGATCAAATTAAACAAATGAATGGTGAGACGTTTTCGTTCGTTCTTTTCATACAGATGTTATACAGACCTATTCGCCAATTAGCAGATAAATTCAATATTCTTCAACGAGGAACGGTTCGTGCAGAACGTGTTTTTGAAATCATTGATTTAGACGAACATATTCAAGATGCAGGCACAAATACGCATTGTAATTTTGATCAAGAAATCTCTTTTAGAAATGTGAGTTTCGCTTATCAAAATGAAGAATGGGTTCTGAAGAACATTGATTTGACCATAAAAGCTGGTGAAACGGTCGCATTTGTTGGCGCAACTGGGGCAGGGAAATCAACAATTGTCAATCTATTAGGTCGCTTTTATGAATTTCAAAAAGGAGAAATTTATATTGGGAATACGGAGGTTCGTGAAATTGAGCTGAATTGCTTGAGAAGAAACATCGCTATCGTGCTGCAAGACGTTTTCTTGTTCTCAGATACAATTCACAACAATATTACCTTAGGTGATGAATCAATTACAAGAGAACAGGTTATAGCAGCAGCCAAAATTGTTGGTGCAGATGAATTTATTCAGAAATTGCCTGGAGGTTATGATTATGAAGTAGGAGAGCGCGGTGGTGTATTATCGGTTGGACAACGTCAATTACTGTCATTTATTCGCGCTTGCGTTTACAATCCGGAAATTCTAATCTTGGATGAAGCAACGTCAAGTGTTGACAATGAATCTGAAGAAATGATTCAGAAAGCAACAGAAGAATTGACGAAAGGAAGAACATCGATTGTAATTGCGCACCGTTTGTCGACCATCCAAAATGCAGATAAAATTGTCGTTCTGGACAAGGGTGAAATAAAAGAAATTGGAAGTCATAGTGAATTATTAAATCAAGATGGCTATTACAGAAAACTGTTTGATATGCAGTTCAAAGAAGAAAAAGAATGAAAGGTCTAAAAATTGGAGGCGTTCCAGAGCATTTTAATTTGCCTTGGAAATTAGCCATTGAGGAAGGAAAATTCAAAGAAATTGGCTTGGATTTGCATTGGAGTGATATGAGCGGAGGGACTGGACAGATGATTCGTGGTTTAGAATCAGGAAGTCTTGATATTGCTGTTCTGTTGACTGAAGGAATAACGAAATCAATCTTAGAAGGATTAAAAGCGAAGATTTTACAGGTTTATGTTGTGACTCCACTTCATTGGGGAGTGCATGTTCCTTTCAATTCTGATATCAAAACTGTCGATCAATTAAAAGGTCAAACGTTCGCTATTTCTCGTGAAGGATCAGGTTCTCATTTGATGGCTTATGTTAAGGCAGGTCAAGAAGGATGGAATCCAGATGAATTAAAATTCAATGTTGTCGGTGATATTTACGGCGGTTTGTGGGCTTTGGAACATAACGAAGCACAAGGATTCTTGTGGGAGAAATACACAACATTCCCCTT
>JBDKHH010000413.1:0-6115 GCA_039797785.1 Bacteroidota bacterium
TACAATTATCCTCAAGGTCGAATTACCGATCACCGTATCAACAAAACGATTTACAATTTAAGTGCGTTTATGAATGGTGACATGCGTGAAATGATTGACGCCTTGAAAGTTGCTGAGAACGCTGAAAAATTAAAAGGTCAGGAGAATAATTAATCGTTTCTGTTAATGATTTTAGGTGTAAGAGAATCGTACTCTTTCCTTTTTGTCATCTTTTTAAACCTTTTAACATCTTTTAGTGTTTGTATTCTAAGTAGGCTGACGATATTTGCAGCAATAATTTAACTTAGATGAAAAATTACATCCTATTTATCCTTCTTTTTGTCAATTTCAACCTTTTCTCTCAAGAGAAATTTACCATTAGCGGTACAATTGCAGATTCGACAAAAGGGGAAGAATTAATCAATGCAAAAATTACAGTTAAAGGTCTTGGACAAGGTACATTTTGTAATGAATACGGTTTCTATTCGTTGACACTTCCAAAAGGAACTTACACCTTAATTTATTCAACATCTGGCTACGAAGCAAAGGAGATTTCAGTTGAATTGGATCGAAATATGGTTATGAATCACCGCTTGATTTCGTTGGCTGAAAAAGTGCATCAAATTGCAGAAGTTAAAGTCACAGCGAAAAAAGAAGATCAAAACATCACCGATCCAATCATGGGGGTTGAACGCTTGAATCCAACTGCCGTAGCTAAAATCCCTGTTCTCTTGGGTGAAAAAGACATCATTAAATCAATGCAATTATTGCCTGGTGTAAAAAGCGCTGGAGAAGGAAATGCTGGATTTTATGTGCGTGGTGGAGCTGCCGATCAAAATTTGATTTTATTGGATGAAGCACCTGTTTACAATGCTGCGCATTTACTTGGTTTTTTCTCAACTTTCAATTCGGATGCGATTAAAGATGCCGTTTTATACAAAGGAAATCAACCTGCAAATTTTGGTGGTCGTTTAAGTTCTGTTTTGGACATCAAAATGAACGAAGGAAACAACAAACGCTATAATGTGAGTGGTGGTATCGGTGTAATTTCTTCGCGCTTAAACGTTGAAGGACCAATCGTAAAAGATAAAGCATCCTTTTTAATTTCTGGAAGAAGAACCTATGTAGATATGTTCTTGCGCGCTTCGGATAAATTCAAAGACAATACGCTTTACTTCTATGATTTAAATGCAAAAGTCAATTACCGTATCAATCAGAAAAACCGTGTATTCCTTTCTGGTTATTTCGGTAGAGATAAATTGGGACTTGGTGATGCGTTTGGAATCGATTGGGGAAATGCTACCGGAACAGCACGTTGGAATCACATCATCAACGACAAATTGTTTTCGAATACTTCGGTGATCTTTAGTTCGTACGATTACAAAATTTCAATCAGCAGTTCAGATGTTTCGTTCGATATTAAATCATCAATCAAAGACATCAACTTAAAACAAGAATTTCAATATTTCATTAATACGCGCAACAAAGTACGTTTCGGAATCAATGCGATTAATCACAATATCATTCCAGGACAAATTGATGCAAACGAGGCTTCGGGAATCAATCCTTTAATCTTAACACCAAACAAATCATTGGAGGCTGCTGCCTTTGTTACAAATGATTTCAACGTAACTGAAAATTTCACGTTGAGTTATGGACTTCGTTTAAGTACCTTCTCGTTGTTAGGAAATGGTCAAAACACTTATGCATACAATGAAGACGGCGATGTGATTGACACAACTATTTACAAAAACAATTCGTTTGTAAAAACCTATCCGATTTTGGAACCGCGCGTTTCGATGAGTTACGTTTATTCAAAAACAGCATCATTCAAAGCGGCATACGCCAGAAATGCACAATACATTCACTTGGTTTCAAACACCACAACAAGTTCACCAACCGATTTATGGATTCCATCAAGCATGAATACGGCGCCTGAAATTTGTGATCAAGTTTCGATTGGTTGGTTCAAGAATTTCAAGGAAAATGCCTACGAAATGAACATTGAAACCTATTACAAATCGATGCAAAACCAAATCGATTACCGCAATGGAGCAAATCTTCAAGCGAATGAATTGATTGAAGGAGAATTGTTGTACGGAAATGGTCGTGCGTACGGTTTAGAATTTATCTTGAAAAAGAAAACTGGGAAATTTACAGGTTGGGTTGGTTATACCTTATCGCGCTCAGAACGCAAAATTGAAGGCATCAACAACAACGAATGGTATGCAGCAAAACAAGATCGCACGCATGATTTATCGGTTGTTGGGATTTACGATATCACACCTAAATTGTCAATTTCAGCCTTGTTCATTTATTATACAGGAAACGCAGTTACATTCCCTTCAGGAAAATATACGATTGACGGTCAAACACAATTTTTGTATACAGAACGAAACGGTTATCGTATGCCAGCATATCACCGCATGGACATTGGTGTAACATGGTATCGCAAAAACACAGAGAAATTCGAAAGTAGCTGGAACTTCTCGCTGTACAATGTTTACGGAAGAGAAAATGCCTACTCGATTGCCTTTAGACAAAATGAAGATAATCCAGAAATTACCGAAGCAGTACAAACGTCGTTGTTCCGCTGGGTTCCTTCTATTACATACAACTTTAAATTCAAATAAGAGAAAGCACTGTTTTCGATATTTTCCCTCGGAAGAGGGTAGAACAGATAAAATTATACTAACATGAAAAAAGCAATCATTTTTATTTCCGTTTTGACTTTAATTCTGCTTTCCAGTTGTACAAAAGTCATTGATGTTGATTTGAATTCAAAAGATCCACAATTTGTGATCGAAGGATTTGTAACCTTAGGTGAAACAACGCATCGTGTCAACATTACAAAAACCTTGGATATCGATCAAGGAATTGCATTTCCAACAGTTGACAATGCCATTGTTACTTTGATTGACGATTTGGGAGCTTCCACTTCTTTGAGTTTGGTTTCACCTGGGATTTACGAATGTACAGGTTATGCTGTGAGCGAAGGAAGAACCTACACGTTGACCGTTAGCGTAGATGGAGAAGTATTTGTTGCCTCTGGAAAAATGATGCAAGACATTCCTTTGAGTTCGGTTCAAACATTTGAATTTGCTTTTGGTCCAGATACGATTCATGCAGTAGTTCCAATGCGTCAAGACATTGCTGGCGTGAACAACTATTATCAGTTCAATCTGTTCGAAAATGGAACACGTGTGAAAGGAAATTTCATTCAATCCGATCAATACAATGACGGAAACATGATGATGGAACCATTATTCGCTGGAGAAATAGGACCTGGAGACACGATTGATGTTGTAATGTTTGGAATTGAAGAAACGGTTTACGATTATTTCTACACTTTACAGCAAAACGAGCAAGGAGCAACACCTGCTAATCCAACTTCGAATTTTTCAGGAGGTTGTTTGGGTTATTTCTCTGTTCGCACGAAAGATGTTGGACAGATTGTGATTCCTTAAAATTAGTTTAGTAATTTTGTGCTTTCAAATTTCGTAGCATGACCCGTCAAGAATTAGTTGCCCAAATTCGTTCAAAAAAATCGTTTTTATGTGTTGGTTTAGATACTGACTTATCAAAAATTCCAGCTCATTTATTGGAAACGGAAGATCCGATTTTTGAATTCAACAAAGCAATTATCGACGCGACAAAAGATTTTTGTGTGGCCTATAAACCAAACATCGCTTTTTACGAATGTTATGGTCCAAAAGGTTGGGAATCGTTGCAAAAAACAATTGATTACATTCCAAAAAACATCTTCACGATTGCTGATGCAAAACGTGGAGATATTGGAAATACATCAAGCTATTACGCTAAAACTTTTTTCGATTATTTGAAGTGTGATTCAGTTACTGTTGCACCATACATGGGCGAAGACAGCGTTACGCCTTTCTTGGAATTTGACAATAAATGGGTGATTTTGCTAGCCTTAACTTCGAACAAAGGAGCCTTGGATTTTCAAATGATCAAGGACGAAAAAGGCGAAGAATTGTTCAAACATGTTTTGCGTAAATCTGCTGAATGGGGAACAAAAGACAACTTAATGTACGTTGTTGGCGCTACGCGTGCTGAAGGAATTGGCGAAGTGCGTAAACTTGTTCCAGATCATTTCTTTTTAGTACCAGGTGTCGGCGCACAAGGTGGTTCATTGCAAGATGTTTCAAACTTTGGTTGGAACGACGACTGTGGTTTATTGGTGAACTCTTCTCGAGGAATCATTTACGCATCAAATGGTTTGGACTTCGCTGAACGCGCTGCTGAAGAAGCAAAAAAATTACAGAAAGAAATGGCTGCTATTTTGCTTGAAAAAGGGTTTTGATTCTGAATTAACATTTTTTTTCCACCTCAAATTAAACTTCTTTCCATTTAAACTGTATTTTCAAAAACTGTTAATCAAACTCAGTTTATGAAGTACATCTCTCTTCTCTTTATTCTTAGTTGTGTTTTGAGCGCTTGTGGACAAAATCCGCTTATCCCTGTGTCCGAAAGTGATTCTGATTCACCAGCAATCGAAATCAATCAAGATTCAATCCAAGCGGTTCGCATTCAATCAAAAGCTGATGCTGCCAAAACCTATCTCAAAGCACATTCGAGTTACAATCAGCGATATGCTATTCTAATCGATATGCACATGAATTCTGGCAAGAAACGCTTGTTTGTGTACGATTTAGATTCTATGAAAGTAGTGAGCTCTGGACTTGTTGCACATGGAAGTGGTTCAAACACAGAATACCGAGACAGTTTAGTGTTTAGTAACGTTCCAAATTCCTATTGCACTTCGATCGGGAAATACAAAATTGGTGCTTCCTACATCGGCAGTTTTGGGAAATCCTACAAATTGCATGGCCTGGATCCAACGAACGACAAGGCTTTAGAACGCTTTGTAGTTTTACACCGTTATTCCTGTGTACCGGATGTTGAACAACCCTATGAAATTTGCAATAGCTTGGGCTGTCCAATGGTTTCTGAGAACTATTTCCTTGAATTAGATAAGTACATTGCCACTTCCGCAAAACCAGTTTTATTAGAAATTTTTTATTGATCGAATCATTACATCTTGATTACTTTTTTTTGGATTTTAATTTTTTTAATTTATATTTAATCCAATCAAAATGTTCTAAATGAAAGGAATAAGGTGGTTTCAACGATTTATGATTACGCTACTATTAGCCGTAAATGCGTTTGTTTTTATGTCGATGCGCGATGTGGCCATTGAGCAAAATTTGGTTTACACCATTGGACTAATCAGCACAACTTTACTCTTTTTAACTGCAATTTCATTTCTTCAGAAATACCGCAAAAAGAAAACGATTCAAGAGTAGAATTGATTCGTATTATTTATTACCTTCACTTCCCTAAAAATTGGAAAAATGAAGGTTTTATTCACATGTATTTGTCTTGGTTTTAGTGCTCTTTCACTTGCGCAATCCACTTTGACTCCTGAACTATTATGGCAATTGAAGCGTGTTTCTGGTGGAACAGTTTCGCCTGATGGACATTTTTTATTGTACAGTCAACGAACGTTTGACATGGCTTCCAACAAAGGAAATACAGATTTATTTGTGATGGATCTTCGCACAAATAAAAGTAATCAACTGACTGAAACACCATTTTCTGAATTCGAAGCGCAATGGGGAATCAACAATACCATTTGGTTCATGTCGACGGAAAAAGACGGCATGCAAATCTATTCGATGGAAGCAGATGGTAGCAAGAAAACACAACGTTCGGCTTTCAAAGACATCGAATTAGAAGGGTTCAAAGTTGCACCCAACGAAAGCTCTTTGATTGCTATTGAAGCCGTTAAAATGCGTCAAACAGTCAATGACAAATATCCAGATCTTCCAAAAGCAAACGCTCGCATTGAAGATGATTTAATGTATCGCCACTGGGATCATTTTGATGATTACAACCGTCGTCATTTGTTTGTACACACCATTTCTACTTCCAAAGAAATTGCTGCAACTGGAACCGATGTTTTATATGGAGAAATTTACGATGGAATCTTGCCCCCACACGGAGGAAGTGAGCAATTTTGTTACTCGAACGACTCAAAAAAAATCATTTATACTTCCAAGAAATTACAAGGAAAAGAATTTGCTCAAAGCACGAACAGCGAATTGTACGAATA
>JBDKHH010000414.1:0-6566 GCA_039797785.1 Bacteroidota bacterium
TATTATTCATGAAACCGTATCTTATAATTTTGGTTCATCCTTTCGTTGCATCAGTAATTTTTTTCTATTATTTTAAACGAATCAAAACCACAAGTCAAGCTTTTGTGAACGAACTTTTAAAGGCAATTTAAAATAACATGATAAAGCGTATTTTTCTTTTATTCCTCCTTTTTGGAACTGTATCATTTTCATCCGACAAACAAGTTGAAGCGCAAAAATGGATTGAAACCGAGATCCCAAAGGCGTTTAACTCACAATTAAATCCAATTAAATCGTTGGCAACAGAAAAGTATCAACGCTATAAATCTGAGGCTATAAATGTGGCTTTTGATGGAGGTTTATCAGAAGCTGACTTTCATGAAAAATGGAAAAAAGAGTTTGACACCAAGAAAGCTGGAATAGGTTTGAGTTTTATTTTAGGTGTACAAGATTATGAAACGGTAAAAGTAGAACGTGCCCGATTCGTGAAGCAAATAACTCCTACCTCCTATTTATTTTTGGTTTCGTTCAGTTATTCTGAAAATTCTGGAACTGTAGCCGTTCAATTAATCGTCGAAGAACACAAAAATTCTTTTTTGATTTCAGATGTTTGGCAAGAGAATTAAAATTCTGGGATTCCAACAACAACATTTTTTCTCAGTTTCTTTGATTGCTCACTTGGTGTTTTAACGAGTGCATAGTATTGTTTTTCGGTAATTAGATCATCATAGAGCATTTCTTTGTAAATCGTAATGATGTATTCTGGAATCCAATGATAATTCGTACAAACTTCCATTGCTTTGTTCATTTCTGTTATAGCATATTCGTAGTTTTTCGAAGCCATAAAGTGTTTCGCGCGGATAACATACAATTGAAAATCAGTCGCACCATCATGCAAGGTTTCTTCTATTAAGGTCAAGGCCATCAAGTCTCCCGTTTTATCTTGGAAATTCTCGTGTTCTTTGTTATTTGCGTAGATTTTCGCGACCAAGACTTTCACTTTTGATTCATTTCGGAATTGTTCTAACAACTGCTTTGCCCAAACAACATCCTTGAAATTGGAATTTTCGGCAGTTAGCAAATAATATTCCCACGCTTTCTTGAACTTACCTGATTTGAAGTATACATCACCCTTCAATTTATAATATCTGAAATATGCATAGATTTCTAAAATACCGCCTTCAGAATTATGCGGAATATAGGACTCAATTTGTGATAATAGTTTTTCAGCTTGTTTAAGCTTATTTTCAGATAAATACAGATCGATCAAACTGAATAAATAATCAAATCCTTCCTCTTTTTGAGAACGAATGCTATAACTATTTTCTTCCGCACCTTTCGAAACTAGATTTTGATAATAGTCGAATTTTTCCCTAGCACATTCCAGATAAAACGCCTTTAACTCTTCAGTTCTCGCTGGAAAACGCTTCAGCATATCTATTTTGTAAAAATTCAAATTGTTTTGAGTATACGAAATCTGATTAGTAACCGAATAAAGTTTGTACAATTGATCATAGAAAAATAAAGCGCTATCAATTTGATTTGTTTTATATCCGTAGAGTTGAAACAACGCATTGCAAACTTCGGGAAGTGTGTCATAACTCAAACTTTTAGAATAATAAGCAATTGAGAAATTTGACTGGAGATAATCCTTGTAACATTCACCAAGAATTTCATACAATCGCGCATACGAAATTGTTGAATCGACCAATCCAGCTTCTTTTCGCTTCAATAGAATGTTAACATCTGATTCTACAAGAACCGTATTGCGCTGCCTTAAACTAATATGAATTCGACTCATTCGCACTGCGTCATTAGTGGAATCTTTCGCTAATTCCAAGTCATAATTTCTTAATTGAACAGGATAAAAGACTTCTGGTCCTGGTTGAGCAAAAAGTAAATTGCAGACAAATTGAAACCAAATAATTAAATACGCATTTTTCATTGGGAGTAGTTACACTAGAAACGACAAATCGTTCACCAATAAAATAAAACAACTACTTTTTGTCAAATTCCGATGTGATTAAACCTGTTATTTTATCAATTAAACCCCACAATTTACCTTTGGTTTTTGTATGTGATTTAAAGACTTTATGGTAAATTGCAATTTCGAATAAAACCTATTAAAATGAGTAATTTAAAAATCAAATTCTTAATCATTTTGGTGGTTGTAAGCTCATTCTTTGGATTTCTTGAATGGGGTAACAAACATTACTTCTTGATTCAACTTGAAATTGAACTGATTTTAAAAGCAACAACCGATTTCAAATCAGTAATTCATCCTTTAACTGTTATTCCTTTTCTTTCACAGTTACTCTTAATCGTTTCACTATTTCAAGTAAAACCAAATAGATTACTTGTTTCAATCTCAATAGTAGGCTTATTGCTTTTAATTGGATTTATTTTCTTTATTGGAATAATTGTTTTGAATTGGAAAATTATTCTTTCAGCCTTACCTTTTTTGATTGTAAGTATCATTACATTTATTACTCTTTTAAAAAAACAAAAAAACTGACCAAGAAAGATAGCTTCCGTTAAATAATCAACCTTTGTAGAGATGAAACATTTAAAAATTCAGTTTATTCAATTGAGCTTATTCCTTAGTTTTAGTTTCTTGGTGTTTCCTATATTCTCGCAACTCGAATTCACAAAACAAGAACGACTTTTATTTGTTGGCTCAGATCAAATAGATGGAAAAAGAATCATCAGTGGAGTTTACATTATGCCGATTGATAGTTTTCATTTGGAGCTGCAACTGGATATTCTCGATGATTGGGTGCAGAAAGATTCAATTCATACGATTCTCGAAATTGACACATCAAGTATTTACACGGATTTATTCTTTATTGCACGTAACGACAAAAACTATCCAGCTTATCGTTTTTATAACACGGATGGATTTGAATTAATCATCGCGAAGGAGCTGAAATACACCTATACGCCCCATAACAGTTCAAATGAAACAACAGCATACATGGTGAATTTTGTACAGTTATCACTACCAAAAAACAATACTTACTACGTCAAATCATTACCACTTATGTTCAACAAATAGTGAATCCTTCAATTTATTTTTATGCAAAGTAACTTTTTTGAATTTCATTACACCTACTCTGCAAATAAGTAAAAGATTCAATGGCTGAAAACAAAAAAATAGCTTTCATGAAACTTTATGAACCCGTTCATGAGAAATTCGAACGGTTTTGCAAAGCACGTGTTTACGGTCAACTCGATTATAAAGATTTAATGCATGACTCGATTGTTATTGCCTACAATAAGTTTGAAACCATTAAGGAACCAAAGGCTTTTCTCCATTTCTTATTCGGTGTAGCGATCAGAATCCTCTCCAATAATTCTAAAAAAAAGTCACTTGACTATAAAGAAAATTTACATCAATTGGAATGCATTACGAATGAAAAAACAGATGTTGAACGAACAATCGAATTGGAACATTTAAAAATAGCTCTATCCCGTTTGCCGGAAGACCAACGAGAAACCTTGCTACTATTTGAAATCGTTGGGTTTTCGATTAAGGAAATATCACATCTTCAACAAATTGGAGAATCTGCCGTGAAACAACGATTAAGTCGTGGAAGACAAAATTTAGTACAAATTCTTTCACCTAAATCAACTAACTTCTAATCCTTAAGCTATGAAAGAAATCAATTTAGATCAGCTTTTTCAAGAATTGAATCAAGAAGCGACAGAAGTTCAAATTTCAGAAATTACGGAATGGGTGAAAAACATACAGTCACCTGGATTTCGCTTTAAAATTGTATCGAGCATCGTTGGTTTATCTATTATTCTAGTTGTCATTTATTCTTTCTTTCGATTAAATGAACAGAATTTGGTAATCAAAAAGAATAAAACAACTTCGGTTTTACCAATTGAAAACTTAAGTCCAAGCAAGCTTGCATTACCACAAGAGAAAACAACCTCGCAAGCATCCACCTTTCAGGAAGACAGAGCAAAAACAGACGTTAATTTTCCCAACGAACCGCTTCAAGTTGTTAGTTTTGATAAACTCCCGTTGAAATCGGTGAAAAGTGCCCAATCAACAATTTCCAATGAAAGAAATGCATCAAATAATTGGTTGTTGGCCTTGTTTAACATTCAAAACAAACAAGCCATCGTGTTTGATTCTGTCATTCCTCAGCAAAATTCGCTTTATATTTTAGACACAATGCAAAACTATCGATCTAACAGAAAGTTAGGGATGGACGAAAAGGATTGTTATTTGCAAATTTTAAATGATTATGTTGTTATTTCCTATCGCTTTCGTGGATCTACTGTTTTTAAATCTGGAAAGATTTATGAAACGGGAACAATGAAACTAGATGGAAAAGAAATTCGCATTTATGGTTTTATTTGTGATAATCGCTATTCGCCAACCAATTTTGGACAACGTAATTTCTTTGGAGTAACTGAATCTAGTGGAAACACAGCAGAAGTTGTTTTCTTTGGATTAAATTGGAATCCAAGTTTTAGTATTCACGCGCATCACGCTACTGAACTAGAACGAAAAGGACTCGTAGATCGCTCCGAGAAGCAGAAGAATTTATAAATTTTATAAAATTGTTGATGTTTTTTCATCAGAGTTTTAAAACTTAATCGTAATATTGCAATATTGAATTATAGCATTATTCAAAAGTTAACTTTTTAAATCTCAACAAATGGGAGCATCAAAATCAAATCATTTCACAGACGAACAAAACGAACTCTCTACCCTATTTAAAGCACTTGGGCATCCAGCTAGAATCGCTATTGTTCAACACATCCTGGAAACGCAATCGTGTGTATGCGGTGATTTGGTTGAGAAGTTTCCCCTCACCCAATCAACGATTTCTCAACATTTAAAAGAATTAAAAGCAGCAAATATTATTCAAGGAACCATTGAAGGAAATTCAATTTGTTATTGTTTGAACCCAGAAACATTGAATAAAATAAGCAATGTAATTTCTGTTTTCATTGAAGCAGAAAAATGCAAAGGAACAAGATGCTGTTAAACTAATAGGCGAATTCTCAAATTATCAAATATTCAAATCATAAAGTCATGAAACTTTCAACAATTAAAGAAACACTTACTACATTGAATGCTGTAACTTTTCAATTACCTAATGGTTCAATTGTACCTGAACATTTCCACGTTACAGAAGTCGGTTTAATTACAAAAAACTTTATCGATTGTGGTGGAACCGTTCGAGAAGAAAAGGTCATCAATTTCCAATTATGGGAGGCAAATGATTTCGATCATCGTTTGGCGCCACAAAAATTAATCAACATCATCGAGCTATCTGAAAAAGTTTTGAATCTTCCTGATTTGGATATCGAAGTGGAATATCAAAGTGACACAATCGGGAAATTTGGATTAGAATTCAACGGAACTCATTTCCTGTTAACATCAAAACAAACGGCTTGTCTGGCTGAAGATAAATGTGGGATTCCACAGGAAAAATTGAAAGTAAACTTAAAGGATTTGAGCACAGACAGCGCGGCTTGTTGTACACCAGGTGGTAAATGTTGCTAATTGATTGAACTATGTTTACTTCCATTCAACAGCTTTGTGATGAATTAATCCTTGATTTCGATGCGATTCCAAATGAACGGAAAGATTTATTGAAAAAAATTAGTACTTACATTAAAGAGAGAAAAGATAAAAATCAGGAAATCAACTTGGTATATGTTTGCACGCACAATTCACGCAGAAGTCATTTTGGACAAGTTTGGTCTGCTGTGGCCGCGAATTATTATCGTATTCAGAATGTAAATTCTTTTTCAGGTGGAACTGAAGCAACAGCTTTCAATCCAAACGCAATCAATGCTTTAAAAGAAGTTGGTTTTGAAATTGACAAGATGAGCGAAACTGACAATCCTCATTATGCTGTCAAATTTGGACCAACAGAAAAAACAATTTGCTTCTCAAAAACTGTAGATGATCAAGCAAATCCAACCGCAAATTTCGCTGCAATTATGACGTGTTCGGATGCGGATGAAAATTGTCCCTTCATTCCCGGCGTTGATTTGCGCATTGGCACAACATATGAAGATCCAAAAGCATTCGATGGAACTGATTTACAAGTCATCAAATACCAAGAACGTTCTAAGCAAATTGCAACAGAATGTTTATTCGTTTTTTCTCAAATTAAATAAGTCACATAATGACACATCAACGTAAAAAACTAAGCTTTTTAGATAAATATCTGACCTTGTGGATTTTTCTCGCAATGGGAATCGGTATTAGTATTGGTTATTTCATTCCAACTGCGGACGATTTTATCAATTCATTCTCTTCGGGTACGACAAATATTCCGTTGGCAATTGGTTTGTTATTAATGATGTATCCGCCTTTAACGAAAGTTGAATTTTCAAAGATTCCTAAAGTACTTGCAAAGCCAAAATTATTGCTTATCTCATTTTTTATCACTTGGATTATCGGGCCAATGCTAATGTTTTTATTAGCCGTTACCTTCCTCAAAGATTACCCAGATTATATGACTGGATTAATCATTATCGGATTAGCACCGTGTATTGCAATGGTGATTGTTTGGAATGAATTGGCTGAAGGAAATCGTGAATTAGTTGCTGGA
>JBDKHH010000415.1:0-3046 GCA_039797785.1 Bacteroidota bacterium
TAAAAACGTCGTTTTGGTTGGTGACGCAGCTCATCCCTTGCTTCCGTTCACAAGTCAAGGAGCGAATTCTGCAGTAGAAGATGGAGCCGCATTGATTTCAATATTAACGAATCAATGTCCAACCGAAACGCTCGAAATGGCCTTTGAAGAATATTATGAAAATCGTAAAATTTCAATTGAGCATTATTTGAAAGAGGGAGATATGTTGCTTAGCGATTTCGAAAATCTATCGGCAAACAAAGGATTTAATTTACCATTATCTGTTCACTAAAATGAAAAGCGAAACCTTATTCTCTGCATCAGATGTTAACTTCGAGATTCTTAAACAACGTGCTTATAATTTCCGCTGGGCAACGGTTGAGGAAGGTGTGATTCCCTTGACAGCAGCAGATCCAGATTTTCCGGTTGCGAAGCCAATTCTTGCAGCTATTCAGGATTATTCGAATGCTGGTTATTTTTCATATAGTCCAGCAGAAGGATTACCGGAATTTAAAAATGCAATTTCATATTGGTACCTGACGCAGCACCATTCTAAAGTAAATGCCGATTTTGTTTTGCCTGTAAACAGTGCTGCTAACGGCTTGTATTGTGTTGCGAAATCCATTTTAGAAGAAAACGATGAGGTATTGATTCCAAATCCAGTTGACTTTTTGTTTCGAAAATCAGTTGAAAATGCACGTGGAAAAGTTGTTCCTTGTGAATTTGATTCAGAATCTGGATGCTTCAATCTTCAGGAATTGCAATCAAAATGCACGAATCGCACAAAAGCGTTATTCATCTGTAACCCAAACAATCCGTCTGGTAAGGCATTGTCGAAAGAACATCTGCAAGATTTAATTGCTTTTTGTCGAGCAAACGATTTATGGTTGGTATCAGATGAAATTTGGATTGATATTTATTACGCAGAGAAATTGACAAGTATTTTGCATTCCGACTTACTTTCATATTCCAAAAAGATCGTGGTTTCTGGGCTTTCTAAAAACTTTGGTTTAGCTGGTTTGCGTATTGGATATGTAATTTGTCCGAATAAAGAACATTTTGAACTAATTCTGAACCATTCCGATCATTTGACAACTGCTGGTGGAATTGCAAGTCTTTCGCAAATTGCTGGTGCAGCTGCTTTTAATGATAGCTTATATTGGTTAGAAGCATTTCGTGATCATTTGAAAAAAATGAAAGACCTTACCGAGGAATTTATTGCTGAAATGCACTTTTTAGAATTGATGCCGAGTGAGGCGACTTACGTTATCTTTCCTAAGATTGTCAATTGTTCGTTGAATTCAGCAGAAGTTGTGGAACTGATTTTACAAGAAGCAAAAATAGCCTTAGTTCCTGGAGGTAGAAATTGGTTCGAAAGTGCTTCTGAGGGACATTTACGCATTTGTTTTTCCACTTCAGAAGACATTTTAATAGAAGCATTTGAGCGAATCCGATCGATTCAACACATGATTCACTAATTTTTTCAAATTTGAAAACGTACATTTGCCATCAAGACTAGTGCGCATGGATGTTTTTAGCAAATTAAGGAATAAAGTTGCCGTTTTTGATGAGGAATTTGATACGATTTTTCCAGAAGACGTGCGCGAACATTCGAATCGCCATTTCACTTCGGTTTTCATTGCGCAGCAGGCTTCAGCATTCTTGACGGAAGAAGGAGCCAAAAAGATTTTGGATATTGGTTCTGGAACGGGTAAATTTTGTTTAGTGGCTTCAGCGACTTCCAAAGCGCAATTCACTGGAGTTGAACACCGTTTATATCAAGTAGAAATTGGCAATGAGTGTGCACAACGATTTGGTTTGACGAATTGTAAATTCATCGCTGACACCATTCTAAATATCGATTTTTCAAATTACGACGCGTTCTATATTTTCAATCCTTTTCTTGAAGCGAAAGATCCAACTGCACAAATGGATCAAGCTGTTAAAGTTGGATTGAAAGAATACGACACCTTCAGTGATTACGTTTACCAGCAATTTGAATCCTTGAAAATTGGAACCCGCATTGCATCTTATTGGACATCTAAAACGCAATTTCCATCTTCGTATGAATTGGTAAAAAGTTCCTTTGGAGATACCTTGACTTTTTGGATTAAAGTGGCTTAAGTAAGAAGTGTTTTGTGATCAAATTTTTAAGACGAAATCAATCAGATTGTCTTTATTAAAAAGTATTTATAGAATAAATGGATCAAAAAAAAAGCTGTCCGGATAAGACAGCTTTTCTTCGTTAATTTTCTAACTATTCTTTAATCAATTTTGTTGTAACAGAAGCATTATTGTTTGTTCTGACAGTTACAAGATATGTTCCATTTTTAAGTGAAGAGACATCTAAAACGGTTTCACTAATACTGTTATCAATGCTTTTTGATAGGCAAATTTTACCTAGTAAATCAACTATTTGAATATCGGCAATGTTTCCTTCTTCAATAGCTATTGTAACCTCATTAGATGCAGGGTTTGGAGATAATTGAACTTGAGAACTAGAAATTTCAGTGATTCCTACATTGTTAATACAATAATCAATTGAACCATTAAAGTTTCTAGAGAAAAATTCCAAACCTCCAAACAATGAACTGCTTCCTCCTCCTGATCGAATAATGAAGTTTGGATCTGTGTTACAAGGTGTACCGACAGGATCTGGGTCATCTGTATAATCTAAACTAAACCAATCCGTAAAAATATAGAATCCACGCGTTCCACCCGCTGGGATATCAATACCAAGTGAATTACCAATAGAATAAGAGGCATCATTAACCTGGGTTGTTAAAAGAGTTATGTCTTCATGTAATGTCCAGCCAACCACTGAATTTTCAAAACCAACATGTGTTCCAGGGCGAGAATACATTTTCACATTAAACTCACTTGGATTCACTGGGAAATCACCAAAAATCTGTTGGATTTGTACAGGATTTGTTGTTGCTGAAACATCAAAGAAAATTCCATTATTTCCGTTTACATTGTTAAAATCAGTTGTTGCTAAATCACAAGAAAGAGTCTGTGGAGTACAATAATGAATAATACCTTCAAAATTTCGTGGACTGAATGTGGT
>JBDKHH010000416.1:0-3585 GCA_039797785.1 Bacteroidota bacterium
CTTCGCGTATATAGAATTACTGCTAAAGAATCTGCTGATGAGCGCGTAAAAGCCGTTGAATACGTTCCAGCGCAATATAAATTTGGAACTTGCGCAGCTGACATTTCACAACCGTAACCTGAAACATGCAACAGGTAAACAGGTTTTGTAGTTTTGATGTAGTTCACACCTTCCGTCAATGCATATTCATATGTTTCACTCCAATTGATTAAGGTTGAAGTCGTTGTTGAATTATAAACTGAAATTCCTGTTCCATTTTGAGTTGCAAGTACATATACTCTATCTGTGCTTCCTGTTCCTTTGTGAACGATATAATCTGTTCCAATAAAATCGGTACTCGTAATTTGATCTCCAGAAACATCCGTACATGTGCTATTACTTAAAGCTCCATCAAAAGTCGTTACTGCAACTGGATGATCCGCAGAAACAATTGAACCAGCCAATGAGCTAGCCGCTGTATTGTTCATATCACGCGCACTATAGGTTTCACCTTTGTCAAGTACTACTGAAAAAGTAACATTGATCGCATGACCAGTAATCGCAGTTCTTGGAGTAATAAGCACGGTTGTATTATCTTCCGTTGCAACAATTTCAAAGGATGAAAAAGATACAGGCGCTGTTACTGCGGTACTCCAAAATTTCTGAAATGGTGTGTAAAAATTAGTTCCTAAAGCCTTTGTTCCTTTTAATGAAAAAACTTCCTTGTTTGAACTTGTTTTTACCTCGTAAAATGCCGATATCTCACTTGTTGAACTAATTTTTAATCCAGTAGTTGCAACAACATTCGCTGCTGGACTTTCAATTTGAGCTATAAAAGCAGTTAGATTGACACTATCAAGACCATTTGCAGGCAAATTTACCGTGATAGGCAAAAAAGCACCGTTTGCTGGTTGACTTATTGTTACAGTCGCCGGGGCATCATAAGAAAGTAGTCTTAAGTAGATTGGTGACTCTCCAATACCAGCAGAAATATTCGGAGCTGCAAACCAAAACAGCGTGTCCTGTTGGGAAAATGCACTATTTAAGCAAATGATTGTTAGAAATAGAACAAGTAGCTTCTTGTGAACTATCATAATGTGGTTAAGTAGAATGTTAATTTTCGGGTTACTTTTTTCAGTGGTGCGAAATTAGGTCATTTTAAACTATTAAAAAAAAAAATCTTCATTCTTAATAGATATTTAGCTAATTTCTTTCGTTTTTTCAGCTTTTTAATTCAATAATAAAGTCATAAAATTCGAATTCAATTATCTTTGTTCCACACATATTCATCAACAATGAGCGCAATACAAGGAAATTTAGTTGTTTACAACAGTTTGTCAGGACAAAAGGAAAAGTTCGAACCGATTCATGAAAATCGCGTTGGAATGTATGTTTGTGGTCCAACCTTGTACAGCGAGCCACACATGGGTAACATGCGTACGTTTATCAATTTTGATATGATTTACCGCTATTTACTTGTGTTGGGTTATAAAGTGAAATATGTACGCAATATTACGGATGCAGGACATATCACCAATAGTTTAGGTGAAGCGGTTGATAGTATTGGAAATGCTGCTCGTTTAGAACAAATGCAATCATTGGAAATTGTCTATAAATACAATGTGAAATTCCAAGAATTACAGCGCATCTATAATTTATTGCCTCCAAGCATTGAACCAACTGCAACTGGACATATTCAAGAACAAATCGAGCACATTGAAAAAATCATCGAAAATGGTTTTGCTTATGTTGTCAACGGTTCTGTTTATTTCGATGTAAAGAAATACAGTGAAAAATACGAATACGGTATTTTAAGTGGTAGAAAAGTGGACGAATTAGCGGAAGAAACACGTGTTTTGAATGCACAAGATGAAAAACGCTTCTTTGCTGATTTCGCACTTTGGAAAAAAGCAAATCCTGAAGACATGCAAATCTGGCGTTCACCTTGGGGCGACGGAAATCCAGGATGGCACATCGAGTGTACAGCGATGAGTACAAAATACCTTGGTTCACATTTCGATATTCATGGAGGTGGAATGGATTTGAAATTTCCACATCACGAAGATGAGATTGCACAAAACTGTGGATCTTTAGGTTGTAATCCAGCGAAATATTGGTTGCACGCGAACATGTTGAATGTAAACGGACAAAAAATGAGTAAATCATTGGGTAATTATTTCTTGCCAAAAGAAATTGTTGATGGAACAACTGAATTATTTGACAAACCGTATAGTCCTAATGTAATCCGCTTCTTCATGATGCAAGCGCAATATAGAAGTAATCTCGATTTCACCTCAGATGCTTTAAACGCTGCTGAAAAAGGATTTACACGTATGTCAGATGCCATGCAGTTAATCTCAAAATTGAAGGTTTCTGCTACAAGTTCTTTCAACGTGGATGAATTGATTGCTTCGTTTTACACTGCGATGAACGATGACTTTAACACGTCAATTCTTGTAGCTAATTTGTTTGAAGCTGTAAAACGTATCAATTTAATCAATGATGGGAATGATACAATTACGCAAGATGATCTAAACAAGTTAGAAAAAGCCATGATCCTATTCATTTACGATGTTCTTGGTTTACAAATTATTACAGAAAACAGCAATGAAAAATTGGCTCCTGTAATGGATTTGGTAATCGATTTACGTCAACAAGCGCGTGAAAATAAAGATTGGACAACTTCAGATAAAATTCGTGATGGATTAGCTGCGGCTGGAATTACCATTAAAGATGGTAAAGAAGGAACTTCTTGGAGTTAAGCCAACCGCATTTTCAATTTTTTCTTTAATTTCACTGTCAACATAGTTCTACTGTGTTGATTTTCATAGTATTGATTAACACTATTATCTCTTATGCTTTCAAAAGACATTGACAAAAAATTATTCTTACTCGACGCATACGCACTTATTTACAGAGCTTACTTTGCTTTCGCGAAAAATCCCCGTGTTAATTCAAAAGGACAAAATACTTCAGCTGCTTTTGGTTTTACCAATGTGTTGATTGATGTAATCAAGAATGAAAAACCTACTCACTTAGCAGTTGTTTTTGATCCTCCCGGAGGTTCAACACATCGTATTGCAGATTTTGAAGCATACAAAGCGCATCGTGAAGAAATGCCAGAAGACATTCGTTCGATGATTAAACCCATCAAACAAATTGTTGAAGCATTCAATGTTCCGATACTTGAATTAGCTGGATATGAAGCGGATGACGTGATTGGAACCTTGGCAAAAATCGCTGAACGCAAAGGATATACAACGTACATGATGACACCCGATAAGGATTACGGTCAATTGGTGTCTGAGAATATCTTCATGTTTAAACCTGGTCGTGGTGGGAATCCACCGGAGATTATGGGAGTGAAAGAAGTGTGCGAAAAGTTTGAAGTGAATGATCCAATGCAAGTAATTGATATTCTTGGACTTTGGGGTGATGCTGCGGATAATATTCCTGGAATTCCTGGAATCGGTGAAAAAACGGCTAAAGCCTTGATTCAAAAATATGGCTCAATGGAAGGCATCTTTGCGAATGTTGAAGACTTGAAAGGAAAGCAAAAAGAAAATGTCATCAATTTCCAAGAACAAGGAATTATTTCCAAAAAGT
>JBDKHH010000417.1:0-2782 GCA_039797785.1 Bacteroidota bacterium
TCGAATACTTAACAATGTTGTTGAGTAATTCTTGTACAACGCGGTAAAGTGATAACTCAATCGATTTATCAATAAAAAAGGGCAACTCAACCTGCTGTTTCGTTTCAAAGATAGCACTACTTGATTCTTGAAAGCGTTTTACCAAATGAACAATTGCTTGCTGGAATCCTAATTCATCCAACACAGATGGCATCAATTCATTTGACAAGCGTCGCACGCTTTTACTAATCGTCAATAAATCATCGTTTAATTTCTCTCTGGTTCCGTCATTCAGGTCCATATAAATCAAACTCATTTTGACAGCATTCACGGATGATCCAATTTCATCGTGCAATTCCTGTGCAATGCGTTTTTGTTCAAGCTCTTTCGTTGTCAATACAGCATCCATCAATAAACGCTGTGTTTCCATCTCCATTTCAGCAATCTGTGTCTTTTTCTTAAAGATACGGCGCTGATAAATCACGATGAAAACAATCACCATCACCGCGAGCATGACCATTCCGCCAGTGCCCAAGGTCATCATAAAGACGATTTCGCTATCGTTTAATTCCATGTTGGTTCAGGTTTTTGCAGTTTACTTTTTCTTCTTTGATAGGCCTCAATGGATAAGCCAATGCAAACGAGCACATTGAAGACAATTGTCATGATAGAAAAAATGTGTTCTAAATAGATGAATTTTTCCTTGGGGATACGATACATTAAATAATTAGAAAACAAACCTAGAAATAATGTTCCAGCATAATAAAGCAATAAGGAAGAATTGATCCAAAAATGCGGATGGCGTTCAATGTACAAAACCTCACCCTTTTCGTAAATTTCATAAAAGAACAACAAAGAATAGAGTATCAACATTAAACTGTATACAAATCCCAAGTTGGCTGGGTAAATGGAAAATGGTTCAAAATAGATTGTATCAAATACTGAGAATATTAAATACCCTACAAACAAACCTAATAGAAGTCGTTTAAAAAAAACCTTTTCAAATAAAAAATAATAATAAATCGAGAATACAATAATCTCGAAATGTGACAAAACATGTTTCAAATACATGTTATTTTTCTGCTGAAATGCTTCATGATTCATCCACAAAACCAAAAATGGCAAAATAACAAGGTAAACTGAAAGCCATTTGTTCGATTTCGAAAAACGAGCAAAGAAAATCAGGGCCAGCAATAAGCTGACCCAGTTAAAATATTCTGAAAAATGATAAAAATCAAGTCCCAAAATTCTTAAATATCAGAATTCAACCCATTTTTTGAACCACATATTATCGGACATCTCATACCTCTATCCGCAATGATGCTAAGGATATCATTTTCATCTGCATCAACACCAGACAATACCAATGTGTTTTTACCATCGCTATCAACAGCGAAATGAAAACGAATTCCAACGCAACCTGATTGATTTAATAATTGATTCAAGATATCTTTTCCGTAGAATACTGCATTTCCATTCGAGTTGGTTCTTCTCCATTGTTTAGTCATCGCAGCACCTTCTGCTAGGGTAATGATTTCCCCTTCTGTTCCATTAAAAGCCATAATCGTAGTTTACAAGTTATATAGTTGTGAATGTATAAATTTTTTTGAATAATCGATACCTCGATTGTTAATTCATTCCGAAACGTACTAAATATGAGGAACTAACAAAATAAAATAGGTGGTTTACCGCACTCGAACTACGGCTTACCGCACATCAAAGTGCAGAAGTCCGCACTCCAATTTGCGGACTTCCGCACTAAAAATAGGTGGTTTCCCCTCTTTTATATGCGGAAACTACGCTCTACATTTGTATTGTTCGAAATCGCTCAAGATAAACTCATCCTTTATTTCGCGTTTTCAACAATGGAGATTAATTTTTTTAGGTTAACAGACTTCTTAACGGAGTTCAAAATAAAATTACCACTTCTACAATCACCTAATTAAGTCCTCTGAACGCTCAGAGGACTTTTTATGTAAAAAAATAGATCATTTGCGGAGTTCACCCTAACTAAATGCGGAGTTCACTCTATCAAAATGCGGAGTTCCGCACAAAAAATAGGGTAGTTTCCCTCTTTTTTCGTTGGATCCAATGGCCTAGATTTGTTGAAAATTAACAGCCATGAATCAAGCAAATTTTAAACCCTCAAAAATGGATCTTTCTGATCAACTGAAAGTAAATGAATGGTGTGCAAAATTGAACTGCAATGAGCAGGTGTTACACTATTGTGTGAGTCATGTTGGAAAATCACTTACTTCGGTGGAGGCATTTTTACAAATGAACCGCGATTGGTTAAGTTACCGTTTTTCAATTAATAATTAAACTGTTTTACAATGATGATTACTATGAGTACAATATGTTGGAAAGAGTTTGACATGAAAAAGCAAACTGAAGGTGGGGATATTCGCTACTTTTCATTTAACGAATGGGAGATTGATTACCTCGTTGAAAGAATAAGAGAGGGGAACCCTGAATTTTCAGAAATCCGAATACTTCGTGCCATATTATTATGCTGTGAAACGATACCAGCTCCACATCCAAAAAATGAATTTTATGAATACGTTCTAAATAAACTTCGAGAACTTAATTAAACTAAATTTACAACCACATTCACAAAACGCCTAACCTGACCACTTTTAACTGCCTAAGCTAACCACTATTCACTCACTTCGCTTAGAACTGAACAATTCTAATTTAACCACTCTTCATTTATTCCATGGATTCACTAACCAAATCCATGGAATTAACCCTTTTTCACAAAATAAAGGTGCTTCATTTAACAAAAGCTCGCTATTTTTGAGGA
>JBDKHH010000418.1:0-5176 GCA_039797785.1 Bacteroidota bacterium
GTAAATATTTACATGAACTTATCTCCAACAATGAAAACGTTTGGTACAGCTGTGAATCCAGACTTTGGGAATGTTGAAGAAACAGGAATTTTAGTAACGATAGCAGATATTTTCGAAGAGAAAAAAGAGCGTCATATGCAACTTTAATCGATATTTACAAGATGCAAATTGAAACGTTTTACAAGAGTCGAAAAAATAAAATTACAGAGATTATTATCGGTCTTTTTCTAGTTGCTATTCCGCTAAAATTAGCACTGACCCAATACAAGAACAAAGCTTACTTTCCCGTCATATTTTTTGTGATTCTTATCGTTTTTGGACTTTTACTTTTTCTGCGAAATATGCGTTCTAAGAAAACACTACTTCTGAATGAGCAAGGAATTGTTTGTCGCACAAACGCCATTGGATTAGTTGAATGGAAGTACATTGAAGGTGTAGAAATTGTGAAAGCTTCACAAAGTAGAATTTTAGTATTCAAAATAACGAATACAGAAGAATTATTGTCACAAAAAAACAAAGCTGTTGGATTGTTAATGCGCTCAAATATTAAACCTTTGGGTAGTCCAGTAGTTATTGCTGAAAATGAATTCGATCAATCGTTAGATGACGTTATTTTAAAAATTGAAGCGTTCAGAAAAAATCTCAATTCTTAAGATTAATCTTCCGTTAAGCAGGTAATCTTTACAATTTTACCAACCATACAAATTGACCCACCGTCAACTTCTTCATATTTAACATGTAAATCTTTTCCTTCAACAAATTCTATTTCAAATTCATTTAAGTTTTGTGCTTCTAGATAGGAATTATCATTTAATTGCAAAACCCATCCACAACCATCCAATCCAGTTTTATTACGCATTTTCACATGAACGGAACCGCTACACGCATCATCCGTTGAACAAGCGGTAACAAGTCCAACGAACGATAAACATACAAAGAGCTTTTTCATTAAATATCAGTTACCAATTGGTGTTTTTCAATCAACTTACGCATATTAATTAAGGCATAACGCATTCTTCCCAAAGCTGTATTAATGCTAATATCTTCTGCCTCAGCAATGTCTTTGAATGACATATCTCTGAAAATACGCATCTTCAAAATATCACGTTGCGTCGCTGGTAAATGATCAATTAAATCAACCATTTGTTTCTCCAACTCATCATAAGACATCGTCTCTTGAATGTTTTTATCCTCCAAAGAAAGTGTGCTAAAAATATTGAAATCATCTTTTGTAGAAGAAGATTCAGAAATCATTCGCACTTTGTTGCTTTTACGGAAATGATCGATTACCAAGTTGTGCGCAATACGCATTGCCCAAGGTAAAAACTTTCCTTCTTCGTTGTACGAACCAGCTTTTAATGTATTAATGATCTTTACAAATGTCTCTTGAAAAATATCTTGTGCCAAATCAGCATCGCGTAATTTCAAATACACAAATCTGTAAATCTTATCCTTGTGACGCATTAATAATGCTTCAAAGGCCTTTTCATTTCCGTCAATATATGATGTGATCAACTCACGGTCATCCATACGCTTCATAATCATAACTTCTCGTTTAGTAGTTTAAATCTTAGAACTTATTAAGCGTATACGTGTTTTATAGGCGACCGTTTTTTTAGAATTATATTTGCTAAAGTACAAACTAAAATGAATTTTCCAAAAAAAAATGAAACTTTTTCTTTTTATTGCGTTTAGAACAAGTCATAACTAAAACTGTTTTATCTTTGAAGTCCTTCGCAAACAGTTATGTCAAAACAAAAATTTATTGAAGTTAAAGGTGCCCGTGTTCACAATTTAAAAAACATGGACGTGTCAATTCCTCACGGGAAAATGACTGTAATTACTGGACTCTCAGGTTCGGGTAAATCATCTTTGGCGTTTGATACATTGTATGCAGAGGGGCAACGTCGCTACATTGAAAGTTTATCTTCTTATGCCCGTCAGTTTTTGGGGAAATTAAATAAGCCAGAAACAGATTATATTAAAGGAATTGCTCCTGCTGTTGCGATTGAACAAAAGGTTATTTCAAGTAATCCACGTTCTACCGTTGGAACAACAACAGAAATTTACGATTATTTAAAAATCTTATTCGCACGTGTAGGACGTACTATCTCTCCTATTTCTGGAAATGAAGTGAAAAAACACAGTGTTTCTGATGTCGTTGATTATTTAAAGACTTTGCCAGAAGGTGAAAAAGCCTTGATTGTTTGTTCAATTAATGGTTTTGAGAAATACGGCGTTGAGCGTCAATTGGATTTGCTGAAGCAACAAGGATACATTCGTTTGATGTTGAACAATGAGATTTTGGACCTTGATGAAACAATTGCCAATCATCCAAAAGGAATTGAAAATGCACTATTGGTAATCGATCGTTTATCGGTTGTATTCAATGAAGAGAATGAATCTCGTTATGCGGATTCAATTTCATTAGCATTTTTAGAAGGCCACGGCGATTGTTCGATAATTCTAATGAAAGACTTTTCAAAAGTTGATTTCTCGAATCGCTTTGAATTGGACGGAATGGAATTCCAAGAACCAAATGAGCATTTCTTCACCTTCAACAATCCTTTTGGTGCGTGTAAAACGTGTGAAGGATTTGGCCAAGTAATCGGAATTGATCCAGACTTGGTAATTCCAAATCAGAATTTATCTGTTTACGAAGGAGCAGTTGCACCTTGGAAAGGTGAATCGATGGGTGAATACTTAAATGAATTGGTCTTCAATGCGAAAAAGTTTGATTTTCCGATTCACCGTTCGTATGCTGAATTAACAGAAAAAGAAAAAGAAGTTCTTTGGAACGGAAACAAATACTTTACAGGAATCAATGGCTTTTTCAAATTTGTAGAAAGTCAAACCTATAAAATTCAATACCGTGTGATGCTTTCTCGTTATCGTGGAAGAACGGAATGTCCAGATTGCAAGGGAACGCGCTTAAGAAAAGATGCGAACTATGTGAAAGTGGACGGACATTCAATTACGGATGTTGTTTTAATGCCAATCGAAGAAAGTCACGCGTTGTTTTCTGGATTGAATTTAAGCGATTATGATCGTCAAGTTTCAAAACGTATTTTACCTGAAATCATAAGTCGTTTAAGCTTTTTAAAAGATGTTGGTTTGGGATATTTGACCTTAAATCGTCAATCGAATTCACTTTCTGGAGGAGAATCTCAGCGCATCAACTTGGCGACATCTTTGGGAAGTAGCTTGGTTGGTTCAATGTACATTTTGGATGAACCTTCAATTGGCTTGCATCCAAAAGATACGGCTCGATTAATAAAAGTCCTCCATAATCTACGCGATTTGGGAAATACTGTAATCGTTGTTGAGCACGAAGAAGAAATGATGCAAGCTGCCGATGAAATTTTGGATATTGGTCCAATGGCAGGAATGTTTGGTGGTGAAGTTGTTTTTCAAGGAAAACACGATCAATTGATTCATGCTTCCAATAGTTTAACTGCGGATTATTTGACTGGGAAACGTTCAATTCCAATTCCAAAGAAACGAAGATCGGTTAAAAACAAAGTAACTATAACTGGTGCTCGTCAATACAATTTGAAGAACATTACAGTTGACATTCCATTGTTCAACTTGGTTTGTGTAACGGGCGTGAGTGGTTCTGGAAAATCGACTTTGATTAAAGAAATTGTTTACCCTGCTTTGCGAAAAGAATTAGGCGTATTTGGTGATTCAATCGGAAACTTCGGTCAAATTACAGGCGATATAAAATTGGTGAAAGCGATTGAATTTGTGGATCAGAATCCGATTGGAAAATCGTCAAGAAGTAATCCAATTACTTATGTTAAAGCGTTTGATGACATTCGTGATTTATTCGCAAAACAACCATTGGCAAAAATGCGCGGCTACAAACCTGGATTTTTCTCATTCAATGTGGAAGGTGGACGTTGTGAAATGTGTGAAGGAGAAGGCGAAATCACAGTTGGAATGCAATTCATGGCAGATGTTCATTTAGAATGTGAAACATGTGCAGGAAAACGCTACAAACAAGAAACTTTAGAGGTTGAATACAGAGGAATCAACATTGCCGATTTATTGGAAATGGATATTCAAACTGCTTTAGATTTCTTTAAAGAAGGAAAAGATAAACTGGAAGATAAAATCGTTGAGAAAATACAACCATTGGTAAATGTTGGCTTGGGTTATTTGAAAGTTGGACAATCCTCAAGTACCTTATCTGGTGGAGAAGCGCAACGTATAAAATTAGCATCGTTCTTATCAAAAGGAATCAACGCGCCTTCTACCCTATTTATCTTTGATGAACCGACAACAGGTTTGCATTTTCACGATATCGACAAATTGATTATTGCCTTCAATTCTTTGATTGATGCAGGTCATTCAATTGTGGTTATCGAACACAACACAGAAGTAATCAAATGTGCAGACCACGTAATTGATTTGGGTCCTGAAGGCGGGAAAAATGGAGGGAATATCTTGTTCACAGGAACGCCGGAAGAATTAATCAAACAAACTGATAACTCAACAGGACAATTCTTGAAGCCGAAAATGGTTTAATGACGTATTAAGCTTTTTCTACAAACAAATCTTCTTCTTTCACGAACAATTCTTTTTCGCTTCGAGCAATTACAGCGGACGCCAAACAGTTTCCTAGTACGTTAACAGATGTTCGTCCCATGTCCATCAAGGCGTCAACGGCAAGAATAATACTTGCGCTTTCTGGATTCAATCCTTCAATATCTCCAACTGTTCCAGCAAGAATTACGAATGAAGCACCGCGTACACCAGCAACACCTTTTGATGTTAGCATCAAGGTAAAACAAATTCCTATTTGCTCTCCAATTGACAGATTAATTCCAGCCATTTGTGCCACAAACACTGTTGCCATTGATAAATACAAGGTCGTTCCATCCAAGTTAAAACTATAACCTGTCGGTAGTACGAAGGCAACAATCTTCTTTGGAACACCAAATTTCTCCATGTTCTCCATCGCAATTGGTAAAGCCGCTTCACTACTTGCTGTTGCAAATGCTAACGTAACTGGTTCTGTAATTGCTTTCACAAATTTCATTAAAGGAATTCGCGCGATCAATGCAATTGGAACCAAAACAACCGTGATAAATACAATTAAAGCGACATATAATGTTCCAACCAATTTCATTAAATCAAAGAGCACTCCGACCCCCGACTTGGCGACGGTACT
>JBDKHH010000419.1:0-4968 GCA_039797785.1 Bacteroidota bacterium
GAAAGACCAATTGACCTTGCATGTTCAATACATTTATTTCCAACACCTTTATATTCTCTGGAATTTCCAGTGAAACATGCCCATTTGAAGGATTGGGTGATAGGTTGAACTGTTTCAATTCTTTTTCAGA
The DNA here is from genome assembly GCA_039797785.1 of Bacteroidota bacterium. Classification (GTDB taxonomy): domain Bacteria; phylum Bacteroidota; class Bacteroidia; order Flavobacteriales_D; family Crocinitomicaceae; genus M0103. Next base: position 131 of record JBDKHH010000419.1, read on the forward strand.
AACAATTGTATATTCGCCTGGAGGAACGCATGGGCCTCCCCAATTGTAATTCAATTGACCATCTTTGAATTGACAGGTAATTTTATCTAAACCGTGAGCTAAATTTCCTGGATAAAAAATAAAACTGGTTGTTAAACCCATTCCTTCAATCATATAAAATGGTTCGGAAACAAATAAATAGGGTTGAAAACGCAAATGTTTTTTTCCTCCATCGTAATAAATAGAATCGACAATTCCAGTAGTATTCTTTCCTGGCACTTGATACAAATCACCAATTTGCATGTTTAAATCGTAGATCAACTTATCCTCTAGAACAGGATAATGGTACAGGATCCAAGCTTTCCCCAATGTTGTATCTTCCTTAATCCAAGCCTCTCCAGTGCGATTACATTTAATTATCTTATACGTTTCACCAAAGGAGACTGTGTCCCGAGAATAATAAAAACTATCCAAAAAATGCTCAAAATATGTGTTATTGTACTCTATCATAAACGTAGTTTCATTTTGTCCAAACATCGATTGATTTTGGCCAAAAACAGAACCTTTTAATGAAAAAAGAAAAAAGATGATGATTAGTTTTTTCAAGGTGTTTTTCAATTGTTGTTGTGAACTAAATTAATGAATTTTCATTTAAAGACGGTAAAAAATGAAAGTTGGTGCAGTTTCAATGAGAATTCGTGAATAAAAAACAGCTTTCCACGCCATTTTATCGGTCAAAAATTTTAATTTCGTAAGTCTCTGAAAACAGAGTTTTTTACACGCTTTTATTACGCTTTATGAAGAATCGAATTACTTCACTTTTTAATATTCAATATCCCATAATACAAGCAGGAATGATTTGGTGCTCAGGCTGGGAATTGGCTTCGGCTGTTTCAAATGCAGGTGGATTAGGAATTCTTGGCTCAGGTTCAATGTATCCTGAAGTATTGGAAGATCAAGTGATTAAATGTAAAGCAGCGACCGATAAACCTTTCGCGGTGAATTTGCCAATGCTTTATCCAGATATCGATAAACACATAGAAACGATTATCAAACATAAGGTTCCGATTGTTTTTACCTCTGCAGGAAATCCAAAAACATGGACTGCGCATTTAAAATCGCACGGAATTACAGTTGTACATGTTGTATCAAGCGTAAAATTTGCCTTGAAAGCGCAAGATGCTGGTGTTGATGCAATTGTTGCAGAAGGATTTGAAGCGGGTGGACACAACGGTCGCGATGAAACAACGACGCTTTGTTTGATTCCAATGGTTGCGAAAGAATTGTCTATTCCTTTAATCGCCGCAGGTGGAATTGGAACAGGACGAGGAATGTTGGCTGCAATGAACTTAGGCGCAGATGCCGTGCAAATTGGAAGTCGCTTTGTCGCAACGCCAGAATCAAGTGCACACGCTAACTTCAAAAAAGTAGTTGTTGACTCAAAAGAAGGCGATACATTGTTAACTTTAAAAGAATTGACACCTGTGCGTTTGGTGAAGAATGAATTTTTTCATCAATTGGAAAAAGCCTATGAAAACTGTGCAAGTCCTGAAGAATTAACGGCATTATTAGGTCGTGGTCGTGCGAAAAAAGGCATGTTTGAAGGAGACATTGTGGAAGGAGAATTAGAAATTGGTCAAATTGCCGGACTAATTGACGAAATAAAACCTGCAGCGGAGATCGTTGCTGAACTACTTACTGAATTTAAAGCTGCTTTGAGCGAACAACAAACTGAAAAATATCAATTTTAATGATCAAATTCGAACGATTTAAATTAGACAACGGACTTACCGTTCTTTTCCATAAAGATCCAACTACGCCCTTAGCTGTTGTTAACACATTGTATGATGTTGGTGCACGAGATGAAGTAGAAGAAAAAACAGGATTCGCCCATTTATTTGAACATTTAATGTTCGGTGGATCAGTGAACATTCCTGATTTTGATGCTCCTTTGCAAATGGCAGGTGGCGAAAGCAATGCCTTTACCTCAAACGATATCACAAATTATTACGACGTTCTTCCAGCGAACAATTTGGAAACGGCTTTGTGGTTGGAAAGTGATCGTATGTTGTCATTGGCCTTCACTCCGAAAAGTTTGGAAGTTCAACGCAATGTGGTAATTGAAGAATTTAAGCAACGCTACCTCAATCAACCGTATGGTGATGTTTGGTTAGAATTGCGTCCATTGGCGTATGAAAAACATCCGTATAAATGGGCAACGATTGGGAAAGAAATCAAACACATTGAAGATGCCACAATGGAAGATGTGAAGGATTTTTTCCATAAGCATTACAATCCATCGAATGCCATTTTATGTGTCGCTGGAAATTTTGAATTGGACTACGTAAAAGAAGTTGTTGAGAAATGGTATGGACCAATTCCAGCTGGCATTAAACCTGCACGCATTCTTGAAAGCGAACCTGAGCAAAACGAATTCAGAGAAAAAACAATCGAACGACCAGTTCCGACCGATGCGTTTTACTATGCTTTCAAAATGCCAGAACGCAGAAATGAAGGCTTTTACATGGCTGATGTATTGTCCGATGCTTTGGGTCGTGATAAATCATCTCGCCTGTACATTTCATTGAAAAAAGAACAAAAGTTGGTTTCTGAAATTGGCGCGTACATTACAGGTTCAATGGACCAAGGACTTTTGGTGGTTTCAGGAAAACTGAACGATGGTGTTTCATTTGAAGATCTTGACAAAGCACTTTGGAAAGAATTGGATAAAATTCAAACACATCCAATTTCGCAAGAAGAATTAGATCGCTTGATGATTAAAATTCGCACGTCAAAAGAATTTCAAGAACAAGGATTACTGAATCGCGCCATGAACTTGTGTGTGTTTGAATTGCTTGGCGATGCTGAGGGAATCAATACAGAACATGAAATCTATCATGCGATTCAACCAAGTCATTTACAAGAAACGGCTTTGCACATCTTAAAACCAACCAACTGTTCATTATTGAAAGTTAAAGCTTCAACCAATGCTTAATAGAAAAGAGACACCGGCAATTTTGCCTATCGAGAAAATAAACTTTGTTAAACCACAAGTATTCGACATTTCGACGAGCACGAAGTTGTTTTTCATGAAGGAAGTACCGAACGAAACAACGCGTTTGGATTTGTATTTTGATGCAGGAACAATCAAAGGAGACATTGGGATTTCTTCATTTGTAAATGGATTGTTGCTTTCTGGAACAAAGGATAAAACATCAATTCAAATTAATAGTGAAATTGATAATCTTGGTGGTTTTTTCGAATCAGGTATTTCCAACGAAAATGCTGTCATTACGATTTATTCACTTCGAGAAAATATTTTACCGATTCTTCGCGTGATTCAAGATGCGATTCAAAACCTTGCATTTATCGAGCATGAAGTCGAAGAATTGATTGCTGATCGTCGTCAGAAGTTCAAACAGAACATGGAAAAAGTGAGTTTCTTGGCGCAACGTGCATTTCAACAACGTTTGTTCAATGACTCAATTTATGGTCGCATTACGAATGAAGCAGATTTCGATTCAATCACCATTCCAAAATTGAAGCACTTTTTTCAAGAAAATTATTTGAATGGCTTGAGTAAAGTTGTGGTCGTTGGAAACTTGAACCAAGATGAAATTGATGAAATCATTGATTTAACAGGAAGCTGGTCTTCTGAAGTCAATACACAATTTGAAAATTCAATTAAAAACCTTCGCGGTGGCGCACACATTGTAAAAGATGGAGCCGTACAAACTGCTATTCGTGTTGGAAAAATACTATTCAATAAAACGCACGAAGATTACAATGACTTCTTGATCCTGAACACCATTTTTGGTGATTATTTCGGTAGTCGCTTGATGTCAAACATTCGTGAAGACAAAGGTTATACCTATGGAATTGGAACGATGGTGGCTGAGTTACATGAAACAGGTTATTTCCTGATTGCAACCGAAGTTGGAAAAGATGTGAAAGATGCAACTTTGAAAGAGATTCAGTTTGAAATGGAACGTTTACACACCGAATTGGTAAGCGAAGAAGAATTGTTGTTGGTGAAAAATTACATGTTGGGACAGTTATTGAAAAGTGCCGATGGTCCGTATTCAATGACAGATTTATACATGAGTGTTGAGCCATACGATTTGGATTTAGATTTTTACAATAAGTCGATCGAATCGATTAATCATATTACGCCTGAACGCATTCAAGAATTAGCGCAAAAATATCTTCGTTGGAACGACATGACAGTTGTTTCTGCTGGATAGCAACTTGGTCTAGAATTTTTCGTCTGCATACTATAAAGCATGATTCTACGTTAACAATACGATGCCAAGACTGTTACTCATTCTCCTGATTGTTGTTGGATGTTCATTTTCATCCAAAGCTTCCCATGTTATGGGCGGGGAAATCACGTGGAAATGTCAAGGCGGAAATTACGTTTTTCAACTTGTTTTTTACCGTGATTGTAATGGTGCTGACATCAATACTATTTCAGAAAATTTGCGCGTTTGGAATCATCCAACTTTAACATCAATTACACTTCCATTTGTTTCACGAACAGATATTTCTCCAAGCTGTAATCCGGTTGCTGGTTCACCTATTCCACTTGCATGTGGTTCTGGGACAAGTGGTGGAAATGGAATTGGAGCGATTGAAAAAATTGTCTACCAAAGCGCACCGATTGCTATTACAGGAACGCCTCCAGCTAATGGATGGGTTTTTACGTATGAGAATTTTTCACGAAGCAATGCACTGACAAATGTCTCAAATCCTGGAACGTACGGAATTACCTTGGCCGCAAAAATGTATGCCATCGGAACAAGTGCCGGAACATGTGTCGATAATTCGCCTGTTTTTCTTCAGGCTCCGAATTTCGTTAC
>JBDKHH010000420.1:0-3817 GCA_039797785.1 Bacteroidota bacterium
TTCTTTTCCATCAGTTTAAAGTTGTACGTAAACTGAATCCAGCATTAAAGAAACTTGTTTCTGTTGTCTTGTTTTTAGGTTTGGTTGCACTGGTTCTATTTATCAAGCGTGTTTTTCATTATGAATCCTATTCTTATTTCATTTACTATTTACTCATCATTGTAGGTTTGAGCGTACTCATTCGTTACAAACGTGAAAAGAAACGCGATGAAAATTATCGTTTAGAGGATTAATACGTATACTTTCAATATGAAAAATTACATTACGGACGCGGAGTTTGTCAACGAAGATTACACCAAAACTGAACTAGAACGCGGTGAATACGAAAACTGCACCTTTGAAAATTGCAATTTTGCAGGATCGAATTTGGCTGAAGTTATTTTCGTCGAATGTACCTTCGATAACTGCGATTTCAGCAATGCAAAACTGCTCAACACGTCCTTTCGTGATACACAATTTGATTCATGTAAAATGCTTGGACTCCACTTTGATGAATGCAATCCTTTTCTAATTTCGTTTCATTTTACGTCGTGTACACTCAATTTTAGTTCGTTCTATAAATTGAAATTAAAAGGAAGTCGCTTTAGTCATTGTAATTTGGAAGAAGTAGATTTCACGGAAACAGATTTAAGCTTGGCCAACTTCACGGAATGTGATTTCAACGGCGCTACCTTTGATCGTTCAATACTAGAAGGCACAGATTTTAGAACATCCTTTAATTTCATCATCGATCCAGAAAACAACCGCATTAAAAAAGCGAAGTTTACTCGAAGCACCTTGGCTGGACTTTTACGGAAATACCAGATACAGATTGACAATTTATGATTCGTGATTTGTGATTTGTGATTTGTGATTTCCTGCCTGTCGTAGCCTCCAGCGCAGACAGGGTGATTTGTGATTTAAGAAATTAATAAATGATTGAGAGCTTCGGTCATCGAGCTTGTCGAGATGCCGAGATGCCGAGATGCCCTCCATCTTTCCTAAAAAATTCGTAGTTTTGCGCCAAATTATTTTAAATAACCACTTGATTATGCGCTTTCTACTGACATTGTTCTTGCTCCTTTCGTCTACTTCTCTTTTCGCTCAAACGACTGAAACGGAAAAAAAACTTGCTGAAGGGATTAAACTGTACAACTCACTGCGCGATAACGTTTCGAAATTAACTCCTGAAACAGCAAGTAACTTGGATGTTACTTTTTTCTATTTATCATCAAGTGATATCGAACCTCTTTTAGATTATGTTCTTCAATTCGGGAATGACCAAGAAAAAAATACAGCGCGCTATTTTAAAGCGAACTTAGACTATGAGCTAGCCTTTCTTCTAGGTATGTTGGGTAAAAACGCAGATGCATATCCAGTCATGAATTCAATGAAATCAGACTTTGAGTATTTTTCAAATCAATCGATTTTTCCTCTTCGCTACGTTTATGAAGGAACAAATTACGTGGTGAACTATACTAATTTTGAATATTCCTTGATTGAATACTATACTGGATTTTCTGAGGTATGCACAAACCTTGGGAAAACAGAAGAAGCTTTAACCTTAGCGAAAAAAGCAATTTCAATGAAAAGCACAACACATTGGTTTAACTATATTGCCTATAACAAAGCTGTAGATGCGAAAAAGAAACTTAAACAAATTGACGCAGAATACATCGACTACATTGTGGAATGGGTTTCAGTATATAACCAACTTGACACATCGTATTTATCAGCAATAAAGAAAAATAATTATCCGAGTCCAATTTCAATTTCTAAAAAACTTACAGCTGCTATTGATAGTTTGCCTTACTTAGGGAAATCTGGTGATCAGCTGAATCGTTTCGCACGAACAATCAAAGACAACTATGTAAATGAAGCGGCAGAAGTGTATGCCAGAACAATGAAATTATCTGCTGTTTCTTTGACGAATCTCGATGAAGCTCTAGCATTTTTCAAACAACTATATTATTCGGATGCAAGCACCTTCCAAAAATCAAACAATGGTAAAACAAAAGCAATCGTTTTCGAAGGTTGTGATAAAATGAGCATGCTTTTGAACTCAAGTTCACCGTGTTACTATTGGTCGAATTTAAGTGCTTATTACTTAACAGTATTGGCGACGGACAAATCTCAAAACGCAAAAAAGAATGCAGAAGATTGTCAACAAGCAGCAGATAAACTTGTCAAACGCAAGAATCGCAGAGACAACAGTGAATTTGGACTTTGCTTAAGCGCTTATCCTATTCCGATGATTTGGGGAAATTTCGGTGGTTCAGTAGAATTAAATTTTAATAAAGTTTCCTTTGCATTGGCTGGAACAAAAATTGGTCACGATAAAGATTACCATGATGATTTTTACAATCCAATTCAAGCAGACAAACAGTATCTTGATTTCTATGGAAATGAATTGGAAAGAGAAAAATTGTATTACGATGGTTCACGCATCAATGCTTCTATGAAATTTACTATCTCGGACCAATCCGATTCACGCGGCTATTTCTCATTAAATGTTGGTCGTGTAATGAAAACGTATGATCCATTTTCTACCACGATTTACGATACATTGACGGCAGTACCAGTTTACACAAAAAACATTCTAGCGAAAGAAAAAAAATATACCTTCTTCCTTGGATTTGGCATTCAATCAATGCTGTCTGAACGTTGGATGATGGATTTTGGAATGGGAATTGGCGTTTCAATGCCAACGTTAACGGTGGATAGTCCCTATTTTTCTGATCGTTATCATTTTGATAGCTATGTGATACAAAGTTCTCAAGATAACAAAATTGGTTTGTCTGGTTTCTTGAATGCATCCATCGGTTATTATCTTTTCAAACCTTAAAAAGTAGTTTCTCTTTGAATTACTTTTATAATGGTCTTTTAATGTTTTTTCCTTCGTTCTATTATCTTTGAAATGAATTTGAGAACACTGTGAGAAAACGTTTATTGATTTTACTGCTTCTAATTGCTGGACAAACTACGTTTGCTCAAGAAAAAACGCCGTTCTCAAACAATTTATGGTTGCGTGTTGACGGACATTACGGTTTTGTGATTCCAGAATACAAACATTTCAATTTACTGGTAAATAAACCAACGCAAGCATTGGAAGTCAGTTTATTCAAACGCACAACGGGAAAAACCGATTGGGAACAATTGTACAAATATCCTGAATACGGATTAACCCTGCAATACACAAGTCTTGGTAACAATGAAATCTTAGGCCATGAAATTGGTTTGTTTCCCTTCGTGCAATCATTCATCGTACGCAAACCGAAGTTTCAATTCACCCATCTTTTTGGATTTGGATTGGGTTACGCCACAAAACGTTTCGACATAGAATCGAATTACAACAACATTTCTGTTGGTTCGCATCTCAATATTCATTTCAACTTTAAATTGGGAACACGTTTCGTACTTTCCCCAAAATGGACATTTCAAAGTGGACTATCCTTCACCCATTATTCCAACGCAAACATGGCGGAACCGAATTTAGGAGTGAACTTATTCTCAGCTTTTGCAGGACTTTCATTTGCTGCAGGACAACAAGATGATTTCAAGAAAACTGAAATCGCGCAACATGTTCCAAAGCACGAATTTGCATTTATTTATTCCGCTGGAGGAAAACACACGCGCGCTTTGCAATCCACCATTTATTTCACCTCATCGATTAGTGGAGAATACAAATACCATTGGAAACGCAAATTGCACATTGGCGCTGGAGCGGATGTCTTTTACGATTCATCGACTGAAACTGAAATGGGTGCCGACAATACTGTCCACAAACCAATTTATGACTTCCGAACAGGTATTCACATTTCACAAGAATTGGTCTACA
>JBDKHH010000421.1:0-3054 GCA_039797785.1 Bacteroidota bacterium
TTTTCAGGCATGTCGAGCATGTGTGTATAGCGAAACATACCTTTGTACGAGAACAAATCGCCTTTGGAGCATTTTGGACATTTTAACAAAAGGGTAGAAGCTATGTGATTCATTCGGCTAAGGTAATGATATAAACGTTTGGCTACCGAAAGGAATTTCGTGAATTTTACAGAATCGAACGATCAAACGAAGTTCGATGAAAGTAAAATTATAGCCATTATCATCATCTCAATTGCAACACTGGCTCTTCTCTTCAGTTAATTACCAATTGTATTCTTTTTCCCAATCGTAGAATTTATCAATTTCGGTAGAATGAGATTTAATCCATTCAATTACTTTCTTATCGCCTGAACTTGCATAAGCAATGTATGTGAAGGTCTCCAACTGTGCTTCGTTTTTCATTGCAATAAAATAAGGAACGTAAAATTCCCAGTAGAATCCAGAATTACCTTTTGCACTTTCTTCTTCCAAAGAGGAAATCATTAGTTCCATTTTTGTCTGAAGAATTTGAGCCTTATTTTTCTTTTTGTCTTTTTTCTCTAAACCTAAGGCAGAGCCCAACGAAACAATTAAATCGGTGGTTGTAAATGTGTTTGGTCCTGGTTTTCCATCTGCAGTTGTATCTGGTATATCCGTTATGTCAAAATTAATGGAATAAGAGTTTTTTCCCGTTTTAGTTGCATTTCCTATCAGCAAGGATTCAAGTGAAGCTAAATTTTCGGTAGCTCTTGTTCCAGTTGGTTCAATGACAAAAAAGCGACAATAAGCCATAATTGCAGGGATGTTCTTTTTATTCATTTCTTGAAAACGTCCAATGGCATTTTGAGAACCTGCATGTGAAGGATTGTATTTCGCCGCTTGCTCGAAACAAAGTAATGCTTGATCATATTCCTTTAAACTAATCAAGGTAATTCCTTTGTTGAAATGCAATAAATAGAATTCAGGAAATTTAGAAATTCCTTCTTCATATAATTCAACAGATTCCTCTGATTTATGCAAACCATCCAAGGCATTTCCGTATGCTACATACACTAAATTTAGTTCTTTTTCATCCGGATGAATTTCAATACATTTTCGTGAGACAACAATTGCTTCTTCAAATTTAGACTGAGAATTAAGAGAATTTGCTTTTTCCGCTAAGGCATAAAAATTATCCTTATCCAAACTTAATGCTGCATCATACTTCTTAACAGCAGCTTCGTAATTTCCTTTGTCGTGCAGTTGAATTCCCTCATCAATTAATTTGAGCGCCCCAGCTTCGTCTTGAGCAAAGAAGGATCCAATGGAAAATGTGAAGAAGCAAAGTAAGAATAGATTTTTCATAAAAGGGGTTTTAAATTAGTTCTGAAAGATAAAAAAAGTGAATCAATCATCCAAAAGATCTTTTTGTTCTAATGGAGTTTCTGAAGTGTTTTCTTGATTCGCGTGAGGGTTATTCATTTTGCGATATAAAATACCTAAATACAAATGAGGGAAAACGGTCGTTGCTAAACCAAGCAACAATTGAAATCCTCGCATGATGTACATAAACCAGCCCATTTCTTTTGGAAATTGACCCAAATCTTGAAACAAGGATGAAACGCCCATGTTGAGGGAGAAAACAAATAGTATGATCGATACCAAAGCAAATAAACTCAAACCCAAATTGATGTTAAATGCATGTTGACGCCATTTGGTTAAATTATATCCAAGTAAAATATAACCAACTCCAATAATTAGACATACAGGAATTAAATAGTTGAAATTCTGCGTCAAGTTTTGAAAAAAGGAAAGGTTGATATCCGTCGAATTGGCGTTAACTCCAATAAAGTTAAATAAGCGCGAAAAAATGAACAGGATGAATACTCCGAGAATATACAATCCGCCAACTCCATAAGTGAAAATTCGCGTATCTTTTTTAATAGGTGGTAACATACATTAGTTGTTTATTTTAGTCAAAAATAGTTTAAATTCTTCAATGCTTGTGGTACTCGAAAAACAAGCGATTTTCTTTCCTTCAACGGTGTATAAGACAAAATAGGGTTGCGTGTTTACTTTGAAATCCTTTTGTTGTAAATAGGCATTTTTCTCACCATAATACGTAAATGTTTTCTTGTACTTTTTCTTGAAATAGGCCACATCATCTGGTTCCATTGGCATTCGGTCGTCACACATGATTTGAAAAACAGTCAACTGTTTCATTAATGCATTTATTTCACTGTCATTGAACCACGTTTCTTCAATTCTGCGTGCATCATTGTTTAAGTAAGCGGAATAATACAATAAGATAGGTTTACCAAAGTAAAATCCGTTTTCCAAGGATGTTCTTAAATCGTAAAAGGCATAGAAATTAACTTGATTTTTTTGTTGAGTCGGCGGTGCTTGGTCATTCACAAGCGCTTGATCGATAGAGGAATATTGTTCTAAAATCCCTATGAAAGTTAAGGTGTCATTTTGATGTTTACCAATATACGTTCTAACATAATTTCGTTCTTCGCTATTTGGAAAGAAATCGTTAAATGTTTGACTATTTTGATCGAATAAAACTGTGTCAGCAATACTATTCAATACAAACATTCGCGTTTTCGAAATTTCATACGATTCGCGGTAGGCTGGACTAGCTTGTACTTCTTTTAATTCTTTCATCATCACTGCATACGACAAGGTATCATACTTTTCCAAGTTGGCCGCCATGAAATTATTCATGAAGTTACCAAAGAGTAAAATGCGATCGACATCATCAAAATCGCCGCAATCGAACAAAACTTGTTTATCATACAAAGCAGCAAGTTCACTTGGGCCATCTTTAATAATTGCCATAACAGAATCCATTTCAGGACAAGGAACTTGTGGTTGAGCAAAACTTAAGTTGAAGAAAGTCAGCGATAAAATGATTTGAAAAAATAACTTCATAAAGTAAAGATAGGGTTTTGTTTAGTTAATTGTAGAAGGCTAAACGGTGAAAACGAATAATTCCATTTTACACACACTTAATCAAAAGGTTCATGCGACTCTTCAAACGACCTATTAAATAAGCAATAGGAATATCATTTTTGAATCATAATTGATCGAAGA
>JBDKHH010000422.1:0-3386 GCA_039797785.1 Bacteroidota bacterium
CTCATCATTCAAAATGCGAGTGTTTTACTTCCAGTTAGTGAAAACTTAAAGAATTACATGAAACAATTGGCACCAGCAAGTCAATTTGAGATTATTTCTAACGTGGTAGATGAACACAAATTCAAGCTCAAAACTGCACATCAAGGTTCCCAAATTAAACTAATTCACATTTCAACGGGATTTGACCCGCACAAGAATTTAACAGGCATAATCAATACCTTAAAAAGAATTTCAAACTATCGAACTGATTTTCATTTGGATATTGTGAGCGATGGAGGCACTTTATACGCAAAAGAACTTGTAAAATCATTGGATTGTGAAGCATTTATCAGTTTTCATTCTACGAAAACGACAATCGAAATTGCCGAAATGTTAGAACAAAGCGATGCTCTATTGATGTTTAGTAATTATGAAAATTTCCCTTGTGTGATTGCTGAATCATTAATGACTGGAATACCTGTAATTTCAAGTAATGTGAACGGAATTCCCGAACATGTTAATTCTCAAAATGGTATTTTAGTAGAACCTAGAAATGAAGATCAATTGGAAAAAGCAATCGTTCAATTTTTGAATACCGAAATCGTGTTTAATAAGGATGAAATACGACAATACGCTGAAGCTCATTTTAGTTATCAGTCTGTTGGAAAATCGTTTGACACTGTTTATCGCAAAGTTTTAGCTCAAAATTGATGCTTCTAAAAGTACTCGGAACCATATTATCTAAAGTTTTCACCACTGGAATTGGATTTCTGATTGTGATTATTACCTCTAAAGAATTAGGTTCTTCAGCAAGGGGTGAAATTGCATTAATGCTTTTAAACATTTCAATCATCGGATTAATCCAAGGGATTTTTAATGGTTCCTCATTGACCTTTTTAACTCCTCGTTATTCATTCTTGAAGTTAACATTGGTCTCAAATCTTTTTTCGATTCTTCTAAGTCTTCTCTTGACAACATTCTTTTTAGGGATTCATTTGATTGAAGAAGATCATTTCAACTTTCTATTGATACTCAGTTTGTTTCAAGGTGCATTAACTAGTTCGCAATCGCTATTATTAGGCAAAGAGAAAATAGCTTCCTTCAATTACTTGGAAATAATCAAGTCTATAACGTTGATTGGTACTTTATTGATGTGGTTTTATGTGTACGGTACAATCAGCATAGAAGTAACATTTTACGCTTATTTAGCAAGTTACAGTTTATCTTTTTTTATAAGTCTTTACTGGTTAATCCCTCTTTTTTCATCAACAAATTCTGATAAAAATTCCACATCAACATTAATCTCTGACTTTTTCAAATTTGGATTTCAAATTCAGCTGAATAATATTTCCCAGATGATTAATTATCGTTTTTGCTTTTTCTTAATTGAAAAACTAAAAGGAAAGTCCGAATTAGGTATTTTCTCTGTAGCAATTTCAATCTCGGAAGCTATTTGGATTGTTTGTAAAAGCATCGCAACTTTTCAATACTCAAGACTAGTTAATACGGAAGATGCGCATGAAAAAAAGCGAATTACACTAGTAAGCTTGCATTTGAGCTTTTTAGCAACCTTCCCATTGATTGTCATCTTACTATTACTCCCAACGAACTTTTTTACATTTTTATTCGGAACGGATTTTAACAATTTGAGACCCATCCTATTTTCCTTAAGTATCGCAGTACTGGAATTATCTTATTTCACAATTATTAATCATTATTTCACTGGGATCGGTCTAAATAAATTAAACATCTTTGGATCTGTTATCGGTAATGTTACAACGGTTATTTCAGGTATTCTGTTGGTGCCAGTTCTTGGATCTGTTGGTGCCGGAATTGCAACAAGCATAAGCTATTTAATTATGCTCATTTACCTTGTTTATCAATTTAAAAAACAAAGCAACACTAAATTTAGAGAGTTGGTTCCATCAATTGGTTCTTTAAAAATCTTTTTCACCGAACAAACGACATAATTTGACAACCATCAGCAAAACATTTAAACAGAAACTGCATTCTGCCCTTATCCAAGAAGTTGAAAAACGTTCTGCGAATCTTCAAGATTCACTCAATGACGCATTGGATTCAACTGCCAATGAAACGAAATCCACTGCTGGTGATAAACATGAAACAGGCAGAGCTATGGCTCAATTGGAGCAAGAAAAGATTGGAAGTCAAATTGCTGAAATAACTAAACTAAAAGAAATTCTTTTCCGCATACAACCTGATAAAAGCCATACAAAAGTAGAACTTGGAAGTCTTGTCGAAACAACGAATGGCTTGTTTTTTATTTCAATCGGAATTGGCGCTTTTCCATTTGAAGGTAAAAGCGTGTTTTGCATCACTCCAATGGCACCCGTTTGTCAATTATTACTAGGAAAACAACAAGGAGCACTAATTGAATGGCAAGGGAAAAAGATTGAAATTATCCAAGTTTCTTAAAACTGCAAAAAATGAAATTTTGAATCGTATCAAATGGTGTTAAGTGGTTTTCATTTTCACATTTGATTTTTTCAAATCCTCTAAACTGATCAGCCATTGATGATTCAGAATATTGTTGAATTTCTAATCCGCTACATTTTAACGGACCATCCTCTGAAAAAGTACCAATTACCAAAAAGTCTGTGACTGACGAATTAACCAATTTCACATACCTTTCTTGTTCTTCGGTTGAGGTTAAGAAATGAAATGCTGCACGATCATGCCAGATAGAAAAAGTTCTTGAGGGAACAAAATCATTAATATCCGATTCAATCCATGTTACTTTGTCGGCAAGAATCCCTAAACGATTTTTAGCGCGTTCAATTGCTTTTCCCGAAATATCTAGAACTGTTACATCTGAATAACCATCCGCAAGTAAAAAATCAACCAACTTGCTATCTCCTCCACCGATATCAATAATTGAAGCATCTTTATCTAAACCTAAATCATGAATAAATTTCAATGATCCTTCAGGCTTTTCCTGCGTCCAACTGACTTGATCTGGTGTTTTAGTTTCGTAAACCGTTTCCCAATGTTGCTTTCTAGATTCCATTCGTTCTTATTTATTGCAAAAAGACGATTTTTGAATCACTTGAAAGGTAATGTAAGTTGCATTCATCAACGAACTAAATGGATAAATCCTTGTCCTTCGAAAGGTTCATCTTGAGCTCCTTTGGCTTTAAAGGTGTAAAAATAAACTCCTGGTTCTGCATTTATACCGTTACTTTTCCCATTCCAACCTGCATTTACATCCGTCGTGGTAAACATCACATTTCCCCAACGATTTAAAATCGTGAATTCAATCTCCACAATGTTTAACATGTTAAATTGGAAAATATCATTTACACCATCATTGTTTGGCGTAAACACATTTGCCGTTTCTAAATCTACAGGAACAAAAACAGGTGGTTCTAAGACATTAATCGTTACAT
>JBDKHH010000423.1:0-11600 GCA_039797785.1 Bacteroidota bacterium
GACTTTTTCTATTTAGGATATCTATTATCTTATAAAATCAACATTGCATCTCCGTACGAGTAGAACTTGTATTTGTTCTCAATCGCTTGTTTGTATGCTTCCATCATTAACTCGTGACCACAAAATGCTGAAATCATCATCAACAAAGTAGAAAGAGGTGTGTGGAAATTTGTTACCATTGAATCCGCAATACTGAATTCGTATGGAGGGAAAATGAATTTGTTTGTCCAACCATCGTACGCTTTCAACATACCATCTGTAGAAACAGAAGATTCAATTGAACGCATAGAAGTTGTACCGATTGCACATACGCGTTTTTTATTGCGTTTTGCGTTGTTCACTATTTGAGCACATTTCTCAGGAACAATTACTTGCTCTGAATCCATTTTGTGTTTTGTCAAATCTTCCACTTCAACTGGTCGGAACGTACCCAAACCAACGTGTAATGTTACTTCAGCAAAGTTAATTCCTTTCAATTCCAAACGTTTCATCAACTCACGAGAGAAATGCAATCCTGCAGTCGGAGCAGCAACAGCACCTTCTTCTGAAGCGAAAATTGTTTGGTAACGCTCTTCGTCAGACGCTTCAACAGCGCGTTTAATGTATTTTGGAAGAGGCGTTTCACCTAATTCAGTGATTTTCGCTTTGAATTCTTCATACGGTCCATCAAACAAGAAACGCAATGTTCTTCCACGTGATGTAGTATTGTCAATTACCTCAGCAACTAATGAATCATCATCACCGAAGTATAATTTATTTCCGATACGGATTTTACGAGCTGGGTCAACTAAAACGTCCCACAATAAACTTTCACGATTCAATTCACGCAACAAGAAAACTTCGATTTTTGCACCTGTTTTCTCTTTGTTTCCATACATACGAGCAGGAAATACACGCGTATTATTCATAATCATTACATCTCCTTCAGAGAAATAATTAATTAAGTCTTTAAACAATTTATGTTCGATTTTTCCAGTTTCGCGGTGAATCACCATCATTTTCGCTTCATCGCGATTATCACTTGGGTATTCTGCGATTAGTTCTTCTGGTAGATCAAAACTAAAATCGGAAAGTTTCATTTTACTCATACAACGTTTTTTTAGACCTCTTCAATGAAAAGGAGTGCAAAGATACAAAATCTAGAAGCCTTTGTCAAGTAATAACCTGAGTTCGGTTTTAAATTTCATTCAGAACCACCCCGAATCACCTCAACCCACTCTTCAACTGACTTTGCATTTTCGATAGAAAAATCACCTGATTTCGTTCTGCGTAAAGCGATTAAGGTTCCTCCAGATTGAACTGCTTGACCAAAATCATTTGCAATTGAGCGGATATACGTTCCTTTCGAACAACTAATTTCAAAGTCAATTTCTGGAAATCGTTCAATCGAAATTTTAAAATCACTTACTTCAATCGTGTTTGCTTTTAACACAACTTCTTTTCCAGCACGTGCTAAATCATAGGCACGTTTTCCATCTACTTGTTTTGCAGAGAAAATTGGTGGGACTTGTTGCAAGGTTCCCATAAATTGTTGACGTGCTTTTTCAAGGATTTCTGGTGTAATGTGTTCCGTTGGAAACTCAGCGTTGTATTCGCTTTCCAAATCGTAAGATGCAGTTGTTTTTCCGAGTAGAATTGTTCCTGTGTAGGTTTTCATTCCGCCCATCAATTCATCAATGCGTTTCGTGTGTTTTCCAATGCAAATGATCAACAAGCCTGTTGCCAATGGATCCAATGTTCCAGCGTGACCAACTTTGATTTTCTTTACACCCAACACTTG
The DNA here is from genome assembly GCA_039797785.1 of Bacteroidota bacterium. Classification (GTDB taxonomy): domain Bacteria; phylum Bacteroidota; class Bacteroidia; order Flavobacteriales_D; family Crocinitomicaceae; genus M0103. The sequence goes on from JBDKHH010000423.1 coordinate 1,781, forward strand.
TTTGATGTTCCAACGCAATTTGCTTACAACATCGAACGATGTCCACGTTAATGGTTTGTCGACAAGAATTGTTTCTCCTTCTAGGTAATTCATTAAGCCAGTGTGAAGTAGAGCAATAGCGCGATTCCAACAAGAATTCTATAAATTCCCCAGATTTTGAAACCGTATTTATCGATGATTCCGATGAATAATTTGATTGCGAACAAGGCAACAATGAACGCAACAATATTTCCAACAACGAAGAAGGTAATGTTTTGAGAACTCGCAGTAATCATTTCATAGCCTTTTTGCTCAATTCCTTTTACCTTCCAATCTTTCAAGAAAACTGAATAACACGTTACAGCTAACATCGTTGGTACCGCCAAAAAGAAACTGAATTCAGCTGCCAATTTACGTGACAATCCTTGTTGCATTCCACCAATGATAGATGCAGCAGAGCGACTAGTTCCTGGCATCATTGCCAAACACTGCCAAAATCCGATAATAATTGCTTTTTGAATACTGATATTTTCTTCTTTCAGGATACGTGGACGTTTGAAAAAACGATCGATGAACAACAAAACAACTCCACCAACGATCAAAACAATCGCAATTGGAATTGGTTTTTCTAATACTGCTTCAATTTTATCATCGAATAATTTCCCAAGCACCAATGCAGGAATCACAGCCAAACCAAGTTTAACGTAAAACATTGGCGATTTGAAATCCATGAATTTTTTCCAATACAATGCAACAACTGAAAGAATGGCGCCAAATTGAATTGACACTTGAAACATTTTCACAAATTCATCTCCACTCGTTCCAAAGATAGAACTAGTGAAAATCATGTGTGCTGTTGAAGAAACAGGTAAAAACTCAGTTAAGCCTTCAATGATGGCTAAAATGAGTGCTTGAATAAGATCCATAAAATTGTGTGCTTAGTCTTTTTTGACTTTTTTCTTTTTCATAATTGCGTACATGATTACGATGTAACCAGCAACAATTAGTATTGGCGCAACAGTAATACGTGTAGAACTGAAAATCTCAGCCTCATTAAATTCGTTTGGGCTTTTTGCAGCACCACCAATCATTAAAAGAAATCCTAAGATATTGATTGCTAAACCAATCAAAAGAATTTTATAGTTTTCCGGTTGAAATCCGAATTGTGACTTTTTATCCTCCATGGGTCAAATTTAATATAAATCGTCCAATTTCATTCGCAAATATTTGTTAAGAGCGAACCAAGTGGAAATTAGTGTAATAACAATACCGATTACAAGCAATGAACCAGTCAGTAATAAAAAGCTTTGCAATGAATAACTTATTTCAAATGCATCCAAGGTATTGTTCAAGGCGTAAAACAAGGTCATTAACAATCCTAAACCAATAATGGCAGAAACGGCTCCTTGAAAAATCGCTTGAACTAAGAATGGTTTGCGTATATAACTTGGTTTTGCTCCCACCAATTGCATTGTCTTAATGGTAAAGCGTTTTGAATACAAAGCCAACCGAATCGTATTGTTGATCATTGCAACGGCAACGATAATTAATAAAGCTGCAACCGCTAAAAACAAGAAAACGAACTGCTTGAATCCTAAATTCACCGATTCAACACTTGCTTTGTCGTAATTTACCTCATCAATTTGATCTGGATAAGCAGCCATTAAATCCTTTTTGATTTTTTCCATGCCTTCTTTCGTTGCATGTTCCGCTTTCGGTTTAAAACCAATTGTTGCAGGTAACGGATTTTCACCTTCAAAAATTTCCAAGATTTCACCAGCACTTTGATCTGAACCACTGAATTCTTCAATCGCGCGTTCAGGTGAAACGAAAAACACTTCACTGAACTGATCCCATGATTTCAATTCTTGCTCAATTTGCTTGATGTCCGCATCGTTCATTTCAGCTTTAAAAAACAAATCGCCTTGCAAACTTTCTTTCGCTTGCTTTTGCACATTGTCGAGCCCAAAGAATCCGCCAAGTACCAATCCAATCATGAACAATACAAGTGAAATTCCTATCACTGTCGACACGTAACTTGTGCGAACTCCTTTTTTACTGAATTTTTCTGCGTTTGAACTCATTGGCAACGAAGTTAAAAATAATTCTTTCGTATAGAAAAAGGACAAAACGAAATTTAAAAAATATGAATTGTTAATAACGTCGAAACCCTCATTAACAAAGGGAATAACTCCTTTTTTCGGAGAAGAGAAAAATCGCTACTTCCTTAAAAAACGTTAAAATGCAGAAAGAACTGTAATTTTTTAGGGTCATAAGCGTTTAATAGATAACAATTACCGACAAACGATTTGAAAAGTTGGCACGCAATTTGAAAATCGAAATAGTAGTAAAAGTTAGTTTTCATAAGTAGTAGTAGTTTAGGTTTAGGTTTTAAAGGAGGATTTTGCAAGAGTCCTCCTTTTCTTTTTTCATTTACTCCGAAAATCATTCCTGTTCAACGTGGCTTAAAGTCTTAGCAAATAGCGAGGAAATATAGATTTTTTGATGTATTTTTGCTCTCCTTATTGAAAAACAAGGTCTATCAATTAGTCAAATTTATTTATGAAGAATATACGTAATTTCTGTATTATCGCCCACATTGACCACGGTAAAAGTACTTTGGCCGATCGCTTATTGCAAACGACTGGAACGATTTCCGATCGCGACATGCAAGCACAAGCTTTAGATGATATGGATTTGGAACGCGAACGTGGGATTACAATTAAGAGTCACGCGATTCAAATGAATTATAAATTTGAAGGACAAGATTATATCTTGAATTTGATTGATACTCCGGGACACGTAGATTTCTCGTACGAAGTTTCTCGTTCGATTGCGGCTTGTGAAGGAGCCTTGTTGATTGTTGATGCTTCTCAAGGAATTGAAGCGCAAACAATTTCGAACTTGTACTTAGCATTAGAGCACGATTTAGAGATTATTCCAATTTTAAATAAAATGGACTTGCCAGGTGCAATGCCAGAAGAAGTTTCAGATCAAATTATTGAATTGATTGGTTGTGACATGGACGATATCATTCCTGCATCTGGTAAAACTGGATTAGGAGTTGATAAAATCTTAGAAGCAGTTATTAATCGAATCCCAGCGCCAAAAGGTGATGAAAATGCGCCTTTGCAAGCAATGATTTTTGATTCTGTCTTCAATCCATTTAGAGGAATTATAGCTTATTACCGTGTGAAAAACGGAATCATTCGCAAGGGTGATAAAGTGCGTTTCTTAAATACTGGAAAGGATTACAACGCAGACGAAGTTGGAATTTTGAAAATGGATTTAAATCCAAAACAAGAAGTTCGAGCAGGAGATGTTGGTTATATTATTTCGGGGATTAAAACAGCGAAAGAAGTAAAAGTAGGTGATACAATTACGTTGGCAGCCAATCCATGCGAAGTTCCAATCAAAGGATTTGAGGATGTAAAACCAATGGTATTTGCTGGAATTTATCCAGTTGAAACGGATGATTACGAAGAATTGCGTTATTCAATGGAAAAATTGCAATTGAACGATTCATCGTTGGTGTTTGAACCAGAATCTTCAGCTGCACTTGGTTTCGGTTTCCGTTGTGGATTCTTAGGAATGTTGCACATGGAAATTATCCAAGAGCGTTTGGAGCGTGAATTCAACATGACAGTTATTACGACAGTTCCTAACGTATCGTATTTCTGTTACATGACGAAAGACAAAGACAAAGCATTTACGGTAAACAATCCATCTGAATTGCCAGATCCATCTGGAGTAGATCGCATTGAAGAACCATATATCAAAGCACAAGTCATTACGAAATCGGAATACATTGGACAAATCATGAATTTGTGTATCGAGAAACGTGGTGAATTGCGCAACCAAGTGTATTTGACACAAGACCGTGTTGAGTTGACATTTGAAATGCCATTGGCAGAGATTGTATTCGATTTTTATGATCGTTTGAAATCAGTTTCTCGCGGATATGCTTCGTTTGATTATCATCCAATTGGTTACAAGCAATCGGATTTGATTAAAATGGACTTGTTGTTGAATGGCGAACAATTGGATGCACTTTCAGCTTTGGTTCACAGAAGTAATGCTTTTGATTTAGGAAAGAAAATTTGTGCGAAATTGAAGGAATTGATCCCGCGTCAACAATTCGAAATTCCAATTCAAGCAGCAATTGGTGCAAAAATCATTGCGCGTGAAACAATCAAAGCCTTGCGTAAAGACGTTACCGCAAAATGTTATGGTGGTGATATTTCACGTAAACGTAAGTTGTTGGAAAAACAAAAAGAAGGAAAGAAACGCATGCGCCAAGTTGGTCGCGTAGAAGTTCCACAAGAGGCATTTATGGCTGTCTTGAAATTGAACGATTAAAAAGCAAACATCTTATTATAAATGGTACGGATAGGTCGCGACCTGTCCAACCATTTTATTTTTTGTTACTTTGAAAAAGTTCCGCATTAATTAAGAAAAATAATATGCGAACATTTCAACTTACACTTTTACTTTTATTATTGAATTTCCAGAGTGTTGCTCAGTTTAAAGTAAATGGAATAAATGCTGACGACACTTTAAAACCATTTAGATTTTACAGAGGTAGGAATAATATAATTTCGCTACTTGATACTTCTTACAATTTGAATGTTTATAGTTTGAAAAATGATTCAATCACAACTGTTAAGGAGAAAAATCAAATAAGTGTTTTACCTGGCAATTTGGATTCGGTATTTTTGGTCATTCAAACATTTAAAACCGAAAATTTAGACACAAACTATTTCTCAAGCGATACCGTAATTTGTAAAATAATCTATACACCTAGGCCTGAAATTTTCATTGGAAATAGCAGAAATGGTCAAACATTAGATACGAGTAGTGTTATAATTGAATGCAGATATCCGGAGCAATATGATGATCTTACTAAAACTAAATTTAATGTGAGACAGTATTCAGTAAAAATTTCAGGTATCGAAAACCCAATAAATGGAACAGGTTCAACCTATTCCACACAACTTGTAAATACGCTAAATCAATTGGGTTCGAATACTAAAATTGAAGTATCAGTCATTTATTGTGGAAATTATCACAAAGTAATTTCTGCCACCTTTTACACACCCTAAAACAAAAAATCCCATGCCAAGAGCACAGGATTTTTCTAAACTTATATCGTACGATTATTCCTCGTCATCGTCTTCTTCGTCAACGTCTGGCTTGTCATAATCCTCTTCTTCATCGTCGTCAGCATCCATTTCGTCATCCTTAACGTCAACTTTTTCGAATTCATCTTCTTCAAAGTCATCATCCTCATCATCAACAACAGCTGCTTTTGGAACAATTTTATTGATTTTCACCAAGTAAATAACTTCCTCTGTTTCCCACATCAATGCATCCAACATTTCACCTGTCGGAGTTTTGATTGTTGTCAAATGGTTAATGTATCCATCAGGAAAATCCTTCAAGATTTGTTTCTTTTGATCGATAGTTAATTTATCGTAACTAATTATGGCTCTTCTCTTAGACATGATTACCCTTTAAATTTCTAATTTATATATTCTTTTAATCGGAATCACAACATTTTGCTTTAAAACGATTGCGTTATCCGTAACTGCCCAAATTGTCGTATTCACCACTCTTTTCTTTTTGTCATCCTCAAAGTAAATTTTTACCTTATGGTGTTCCAAATTTCCAAGCGCAATTGCTCTTTCCAACTCCACTTTCAAAGCTACTGCTTCTTTTTCTGATTTCAATACTTCCGTTGTCGGAAAATGTAAATCAGCTATCGCCTCCTTCTCCACTAATGCAAATGTGCTATCCATAGAATGATTTTTGAGCAAAATTAAATGAAAAGAATTACCAAACTAACCTTTTTAAAAATTAGTGAGAATTTTTTATCAAAAGTCGATTTTTAATAAAATAGAAACGCCACTCAGATTTACATCCAAGTGGCGTTTTCAATTGATTGAATTGATTTATTTTACCTTGCTTTTTAGTTCATTTTTCAATCCGCTCCATTCAACTAAGTGCATTTTCACTACACCTACAGGAATTTTAGCTTTTACTAAAACTGGGATTTTGTTATCGTCGTTCGTTACCCAGAAGTTGACATCTTCTTCACTTTTGAAGTAACGACCTGTTTGAACAACTGGTACAAATTTGTGGCAATTGAATTTTCCTTTGCGGATACTTATTACCTCATCACCAACATATTTGATTTTCAAGTTGTAGATTTCATCATCCATGAAACATTTGAACTCAAACGTTTTTCCTTTTTTCATGTTTTTGAAATCCAATGTTCTTGCATAATAGAACGAAGAAATCATGTCTTGAATTCCAATCGGAATTTTGAAATCTTTTCCTTTACCGTTGTTCACTTTGTATTTATCGTGATTAAAGGTATAATCTTGATTGATTTTGTATCCTCCTTCATCTACACGACGTACAAAGAACCAAGGGAAAATTCCTTTTTTATCCAAATACGTTTCATATTTATCATTCACCTTATAGAATGCGTTGAAGCCTCCAAGTGTTTTTCCTGTTCCCGTTGCTTGCAACAATTCGCGACCTGCGCCTTTTTTGGTAGATGTTTTCACTTCCATCACCGCTTCACCGGCATCCATAAATCCGTAAGTAACACGGTAACGTAATTTCTCTCCAGCTTGAAAAGCCTTGTTGGTAACAGTTGGGTATGTCACTTCTGTTGTACTTGTCATCAAGACAACCAATCCTACTAATCCAAAGAAATAAGCAAACTTTTTCATGATCTTTAATTTAAGTCCAAACGCAGAAGCAAAGTGTATGCCATATTTTTAGCTTTTCACTTAGCATGCTGTTTTTTAACTAGTTATTAAATGTGTAGCCAAACGAAATTCCGGTCCAAAGGAAAACGTAAAACCTCTCAACTTAGTATAAAGTTATAACCAAACATTAAAAGGTAAAACCAAAACCAGCTCGACCGGAAAGCTCAACATAATCAACCATTAGGAAAAATCCATTTGTTGAACCAAAACCTACACTTCCGTAGATGTAAAATTTATTTGCAAAGCGTTTCTTTAAACCAAGATCAAGTGTGTTTTCGTACACCATAGATTTTCTAGTTTCTAAACCTTTGTAATCCGTTAATTGCTGTTGGAAAATCGAATAATTGAAACGCACAAATACATCTACACTGTTCAATTTTTTCAATTCGTACGCATACACGTAAGCAAAAGTACCTCCAAATATAGAATGCTTAATTTGGTCGGAATCATCGCCAAATGGTTTGCTTAAATAAGAATATTCAGGACCAAGAAAAAAGCTATGATGACCAGCAGTTAAACTCATTAAAACAGAAGAATGTGTCAATGAATAATCTTGTTGTTTTCCAACATAACGAAAATTATACGCATTTGAACTTTCAATTCCGAAATGCACTTTTTTCTCTTGCCCAAAACTGTGCAAGCAAATGAATAGGAAAATCGTTGTAAAAAAATAGCTGCGCATCTTTCTAAGTTTAAACTAAATGTACAAAAAAAGGCGAACAATGTCCGCCTTTCACTTTATCTTTTGCTTCTATTTAAAGTACAATGTTCACAATCTTTCCTGGAACAACAATCACTTTCTTCGGTGCTTTTCCTTCCAAGTATTTTTGTGCATCCGCATTCGCCAATACAGCTTCTTCTACTTCTTTCGGCGTAAATGCAGTTGGTAATTCGATTTTTAAACGCATTTTTCCATTGAATGAAACCGGATAAGCGATGTTTGCCTCCACCAAATGACTTTCATCAAATTTAGGGAAGTTTGCAAAATTGATTGTTCCTGCTTCGTTACCTAATTTCACCCACAATTCTTCACAAATGTGCGGCGCATAAGGAGACAGCATGATCAATACTTCTTCTAAAATCTGTTTGTTACTGCATTTTTGATCCGTCAATTCATTCACACAAATCATGAAATTTGAAACGCCAGTATTGAATGAAAAACGATCTAAATCGTCTGTCATTTTTTTGATGGTGCGGTGCAATGTTTTCAATGAATCTTTTCCAGCTGGTTCTGCAGAAAGATGTGCTTGACCATTTTCATCGATGTTGAACAAACGCCATAATTTGCGCAAGAAATTGTGTACACCATTGATTCCTTTTGTGTCCCACGGTTTACTTTGTTCCAATGGACCTAAGAACATTTCATACATACGCAATGTATCTGCTCCAAATTTCTCGACTAATTCGTCTGGCGTTTGAACGTTGTACTTCGATTTCGACATTTTTTCGACCTCGTTTCCACAGATGTAAGAACCATCTTCTTCTTTGAAAAATAAAGCTCCATCTAAAAAATTAAACAAAGGATCTTTGCTGGCAGCCTGAATATCAAGTTTATCATTTTCAACATATTTTATATCAATATGTCTTTCAAAAAGAAACTCATCATAACAAACGTTTACGTAATGATCAGGATATTTTGCTTTTAGAATTTGATTTTGTTCTACAGAAATTTCTTGAATTTTTGAACGGTATTTTTCTGCAATCTCATTATAATCTTTGTCAGCATTATAACCATAAAGCGCATCATAAATCGACTTTGAAACGAATAAATCTGGTAATTGATTGAAACTAAGTAAAGGTCGAGAATCTTCACCCCTTAAACCATGACTTTTTCCCATACGATACACAAAACTACTTCTTCCCAAAATCATCCCTTGGTTGATCATTTTAGCGAAAGGCTCATCAAACGAAATGTATCCTTGGTCGAATAAGAATTTCGTCCAGAAACGTGCATACAACAAGTGGCCTGTTGCATGCTCAGAACCACCGATGTATAAATCCACTTGTTTCCAGTAATCCGCTTTTTCTTTCGAAACAAATTCCGCTTCATTTTTTGGATCCATGTAGCGCAAGAAATACCAAGAACTTCCCGCCCAACCTGGCATCGTGTTGTAATCCATTCGATCGCCTTGGAATTGTTCTTTCCACGCTTCTTTGGTTGCACGTGCTAATGGTGGCTCGCCTTCTTCCGTTGGCAAGTATTTATCTACTTCTGGCAAACGAATCGGTAATTGATCATCGTTTACCAATTTTGGCAATTCATTTTCAAAATAAACTGGGAATGGTTCACCCCAATAACGCTGACGACTAAAAACTGCATCGCGCAAACGGTAATTCGTTTTTCCTTTTCCTAATCCTTTTTCTTCGATGGCTTCAATGGCTTTTTTCATCGCCGTTTTTGCATCCAATCCGTTCAAGAAATCAGAATTCGCAATAATTGCATCTTTCTCCGTGTAGGCTGCTTCCGAAATATCAACGTCAGCAAAAATATTTTTAATTTCTAAGTTGAAATGTTGAGCGAAATCGTAATCACGTTGATCTCCACAAGGAACCGCCATTACAGCGCCTGTTCCGTAAGAAGCCAAGACGTAATCACCAATCCAAATTTGCACTTTTTCACCATTGAATGGATGAATAGCATACGCTCCTGTGAATTGTCCTGTAATGTTTTTCACGTCTGCTTGACGATCGCGTTCTGATTTAAGTGACGCTTCTTTTTTGTAATTCGCAACGCCTTCCGCAAATTCAGCAGTTGTAATTTGATCCACGAACGGATGTTCTGGCGCTAAAACCATGAACGAAACACCATAAACTGTATCAGGACGGGTTGTGAAAACTTCTATGGCACCTTTGAGAGCCTCAGTCGCCATAGAAACATTGTCCTCCCCCTCAATCCCTCCCGAATTGTCGGGACAAGCTCTCCAAAGGGGGAAGAAAAGCGAACAACCTTGCGATTTTCCAATCCAGTTGCGTTGTTGGTCTTTAATTGAATCTGTCCAATCAATAGTTTCCAAACCTGTCAATAAACGTTCAGCATACGCTTTGATTCGCATTGACCATTG
>JBDKHH010000424.1:0-5138 GCA_039797785.1 Bacteroidota bacterium
GCCAAATCACAATCTTTTTTCACATAGCTTGTAACTCCTGAACGTAAAGCATCAACCAATGTTTGAGCCGATTGCTCGGGTGTAATCGCTAAGAATTTCACTAGCTTGTTTTGACTAATTACTTTTGGAATAATGTCGATATCGAATCCAGGAGAAGTGTAATCAATTAACACAACAGCAGCACCAAAATTTTTAACAAGATCAATCAATTCAGCTTTATCTTTTGCTTCGCCAACGATTTTAAAACTGCCGTGCGCATTCAGAATAGTTCTCATCCCTACTCTAACCAAATCGTTACTATCTGCTAAAATGACGTGCACCTTATTTAGAATTAATTTAAACAAAGGTAACAAGTTCATTAAAATCTACTAGAAAAAAGTGCGAAAGTTTATCAACAATCTACTTCTTATAAATGAAAAAAGCCTCACTCCGAACGAACGGAACAAGGCTTTCTTTAAATGATCATTAAGTATATTAACGTGTAAATAACATTTCACGGAATTTTGGTAATGGCCATGATTCGTCATCAATCAATAATTCCAATTTATCTGCGTGGTAGCGAATTTCATCAAAATGAACTTTCACAGTATCGCAGTAAGCAAATGCTTTATCTTCTGCATGAGACAATTTGTTAGCTGCTTTTCGAGCCATCAACATTGCATCAGCAGATGCTTTCATTTTGTTCGTATGAATTGCAATGCGCTGAATCAATTCAATTTGCGTTTTCGCTGCTTCTTTTCCTGCTTTATCTCCAAGAACAGAGAACAAACCTTCAACGTTTTTAATCAAACGATTTTGGTAATCAACAACAGCTGGAATAATCATAGATTGAATTACATCTCCCATGATACGTGCTTCAATTTGAATTTTCAAGATGTAGCTATCAAATTCAATCTCTTTACGTGCTTCCAACTCTCTTGGCGTTAAAACGTTCATATCGTTGAACAATTTCGCAACTTTTTTCTCACCCCAAACTTGTAAAGCGCGTGGTGTATCTTTTAAGTTTTTCAAGCCACGTTTCTCAGCATCTTTCACCCATTCGTCACCGTAACCATTTCCTTCGAAACGAATCTTTTTCGATTCTTTGATCAATTTTTGAAGTTCTTTCAAAATAGCTTCGTCTTTCGCTTCACCTTTATCGATGCGTGCGTCAACAGAAACTTTGAAATCTTGTAATTGTTTTGCCATAATTGTATTCAACACAATCATTGCAGAAGCACAGTTTGCAGATGAACCAACAGCTCTGAACTCAAATTTATTTCCTGTAAAGGCAAACGGAGAAGTTCTGTTACGATCTGTATTATCCAACATGATTTGTGGAATTTTACCGATGTTCAATTTCAATTCCGTTTTATCTTCTGGCGTCATTTTACCAGCTTTCACGTTTTTCTCGATATCATCTAACAAAGTAGACAATTGAGATCCAATGAATGCAGAAATAATTGCTGGTGGTGCTTCGTTCGCTCCTAAACGGTGATCATTTCCTGCTGATGCGATACATGCACGTAATAAATCAGCGTGATCGTGAATTGCTTTAATTGTATTCACGAAGAATGTCAAAAATTGCAAATTCGTTTTAGGATTTTTTCCTGGCGCTAATAAGTTAACACCTGTATTTGTTCCTAATGACCAGTTATTGTGTTTTCCTGATCCGTTAACACCAGCAAATGGTTTTTCATGTAAAAGAACACGGAAATCATGTTTGCGAGCAATTTTCTCCATCAAGTCCATCAACAACAAGTTGTGGTCATTTGCTAAGTTACACTCTTCGAACATAGGCGCGCACTCAAACTGATTTGGTGCTACCTCATTGTGACGCGTTGTAACTGGAATTCCTAACAAAATCGCTTCTGTTTCAAACTCACGCATGAAAGCAGTTACGCGATCTGGAATTGAACCAAAATAATGATCTTCTAATTGTTGACCTTTCGCAGCAGCGTGTCCAAACAATGCTCTTCCTGTCATCATCAAATCTGGACGAGCGTTGAACAATGCTTGATCAACTAAGAAATATTCTTGTTCCCAACCTAAAGTTGCGTTTACTTTTGTTACGTTTTTATCAAAGTATTGACACACTTCAACAGCTGCTTGATCGACAGCATGTAACGCTTTCAATAATGGCATTTTGTAATCCAACGACTCACCTGTGTAAGAGATGAAAATTGTTGGGATACACAATGTTTTACCAATTACGAAAGCTGGAGAAGATGGATCCCAAGCGGTATAACCACGTGCTTCGAATGTGTTTCTAATTCCACCATTTGGAAAAGAAGATGCATCTGGTTCTTGTTGAACTAATAAATCTCCGTCAAATTTCTCCATTGCTCTTCCTGGACCAACTGGTTTGAAGAACGCATCGTGTTTTTCAGCTGTTGAACCAGTTAATGGTTGAAACCAGTGTGTGTAATGTGTAGCACCTTTTGTCAATGCCCAATCTTTCATCGCTGAGGCAACTTGGTCAGCCATTTTACGATCTAAACGTGTTCCATTTTGAATCGATTCTTGCATCGATTTAAATGCTTCTGATGGTAAATATTCACGCATTACTTCAATGTGAAATACGTTTTTACCAAATAATTCGGATACTCTTCCGTCAAAATCAATGTGTTTCGGTGTACGATTCAACACATCTTGATACGCTTTTTGTCTTTTGGTTGCCATGCTAAAAAGATTTTTTTTGCAAATCTACATCATTTTTTAGGGGGTCAACTCATTTTTTTACACTTTTTTATCAACAACCCCCTATTTATTTTAAAAATTTCTGAATTTTTTGAATAAAAACTTAAAAACGCACTCGTTTTTCAATCATATTTTAATTTTCTTTAATTTTCAGGTATGAAATTCATCCTATTTTTCAGTTTTTTTAGTTTAAGCATAATTTGTTGGTCGCAATCGGATACAATTTTGATTGTTTATCCAAAAGATCCTCAATTAATGGAATTAAAAGAAACGGATACTATCTTGATTAATAGTTCAATGGATGGACAAATCCTTTTCGGTACAATGGCCATTCCTGAAACTGGAAATCAAATTGCTTTGTGGAGTTATTCCGGATTATACCTAAAATCTGTTGTCGGAAGTGATTGTTCTGGTGAACACGAAGGAATTATAGAACGTATCGAATCTGTCGTTAAAAATGATTCCATGTGGATTATTTCTACTCAAATAACATCCAATTGTTGTCATAAATTTCTTGGAGATGCTTCTTTAGAAAGCGATTCGATTATCAACCTAAAGTTTATCGGTTATGGCGGTAATTGTGCGTGTACGTGTTGTTTTGGATTAACGTACACCTTCTCGAAAGAAAATGAAGATTATTTCCAAGATTATAAATGGGTAATGATAAATGATGATCGAAGAACACTTTATAGGATAAAAGACTAATCTTCCTGCAAGTCAAAAACGAGTTCCGAATAATTATCTTCTGAAAAATAACGGTTAGCAATTTCCATCAACTCCATTTCTGTCAATTTATCGATTCCCGCGTAAATCTCTTGAATCGTATCGATTTGGTTGAATAACAATAATGACTTTCCTAAACCAAGCATTAAACCAGAATTCGAATCCAAGCCTAAAGCCAAATGGCCTTTTAATTGTTCCTTCGCACGATTCAATTGCAATACTCCAAGTTTTTTAGTTCTTAGTAATTTCAATTCTTTACGAATCAAAGCCAATGATTTATCAATGTATTTTGGATCAGTTCCTAAGTAAACACTCCAAAAGCCCGTATCAACATACGGCGTGTAATTTGCTTCAACATTGTATGAATAGCCATATTTCTCACGAATCGATAACGTCAAACGTGAATTCAATGCTGGTCCACCCAAAATGTTCGTCATCATTGTCATTCCACGACGGGATTCATCCAAATAACTTGGAGCCAAACCACCGACGATTGCATGTACTTGATAATTTGCTTCTTTTGAACGAATATGAAAAGCTTTTCGTGGTTCAAATGTTTCAATTACTGGAACATGATTTCCAGCTGGACAATGTTTGAAATCTTCCTCCAGAATCTTTTCCAATTTATTGCGTGATAAATCTCCAACGAAGGAAATTACCATGTTATCAGCAGTGAAGAAGCGTTTTACATAATCCACCAAATGATCGCGGGTAAATCCTTGCACACGTTCTTTTGTACCCAAGATATTATTTCCTAAGGCATGTCCTTCAAACAAATAACCTTCAAAATCATCGAAAATCTTATCGCTTGGACTATCCAAATACGAATTGATTTCGTCAAGAATGATTTCTTTCTCTTTAATGATTTCCTTTAATGGGAAATTTGAGTTTAACGTGATATCTGCCAACAATTCAGAAGCTCTTCGAATGTGTTCTTTTGTAAAAGAAGCATACACACAAATTTCTTCTTTTGCTGTATAGGCATTCAATTCTCCACCTACTGAATCAAGGCGTGAAAGAATGTGAAAAGCCTTACGTTTACTCGTACCTTTAAAAATACAATGCTCTAGAAAATGAGCCAATCCATCTTCACCAGGTAGCTCAAAACGCGAACCACCAAGAACTGTAATTCCTAGATGCGCAACTTGAGCAGGAGCGTGTAAATAAACAACACGAATCCCATTCGATAAAGTAAAGACAATCGGTTTTATTTCGTACATTCTTTATGGATTCTTGCGGAAAACTCTCCAGTTACCATCGTTTAATTCAAATACAATTCGATCATGTAAGCGAGAAGCTCTTCCCTGCCAAAACTCTATTTGAATTGGTTTTATTACGTAACCGCCCCAATGTGGAGGTCGCGGTACTTCTACAGGAAATAATTCAGCTAATTCTTTCACACGATTTTCCAATTCATCACGCGATGCCAATTCTTCACTTTGTTGTGAAGCCCAAGCACCAATTTTACTTCCCCATGGACGTGATTGAAAATATTCGTCACTCATTTCTTCAGGAACTTTTTCTACAGTTCCAGTGATACTTATTTGACGTTCCATTCCTGGCCAGAAAATCAAGGCGTGAACTTTTGGATTCGCTTCTAAAGCTTTTCCTTTAGCACTGTTGTAATTCGTATAAAAAATCGGACCTTCCTCGAGTAGTTCTTTCAAGTAAACGATACGTGAATGCGGAAATCCATCCAAACCAATTGTCGAAATGCTCATCGCATTTGGTTCAGA